>JBCCYR010000460.1:0-2419 GCA_039189355.1 Pseudomonadota bacterium | reverse complement strand
TGACAAGGTTCTTGGAAGCAAAACAGCTTAAGACAACCGCGAAGCAGAAACCGAGAAGTGTCGAGAACAGCGCTACATTGATGGTGTTGATGAGTTGGGGAAAGTACTCGAGAAGAAGTCCGAACCACGCGAAACCTTTCTCCCAGGCTTCAACGGACATATCGTATGGAAACTTGAAAATCCTGGGTAACCCATCCCAAAAACTGCTGGCATTATCAGCATTTGCCATGCTGATCCCGGAAACCAGAATAAAAACGATGACGCCGATGCCCAACAGCGTATACCACATCCGTTGCTTGGCCATACTCTTGAGGTTTTCCTCAAGTTGCTCAAGGTGTGGCGGCAATACATAAGCGCGTGTTGTTGCTTCAGTAATCATTTGTCATCAGCCGGGAAAGTATGGGCCGGCAGGAAAGACTGCCGGCCCGTGGGAAAAGAAAATCAGTTCTTTTCGATTGTTGCCTTGCGGGCTTTGACGATCACTTCGTAGAATGAGTGATCTACAGGAACCCAAGCACGGACAATGCCGTTTGCGATGTTTTCACTGCACTTGGGATCATTTTCGTGAATCCACTGTTTCATGCCGAGCATTACGTCTTTTGCTTCCTGAGGCAGTTTCTTGGGCATGACGATTGGGCCGTTCGGGATGAGCTTCGAAGACCAAACCTGAACGATGTCGTCCATATTGAGGATGCCCTTGTCGACCATTTTACGCAGATTGCCTGAAGAGTAGCCTTCGTCCCACTCACCAACGCCTGATACCCAGGTAACAGCAACGTCTACATCACCATTGAGAACACCGAGAACGCCGTTCTCGTGACCACCCATGAAGTCTGCAGAAGCATAATATGCTTCGATACCACCTTCAACTTGCTCTTCAAGCTCGATTGACGGGATCAGGTAACCTGATGTTGAGTTAGGATCAGCAAAGCCAAGCTTCTTACCTTTGGTGTCTTCGAGTGACTCAATACCTGAATCTTTACGTGCAACCATTACCGAGAAGTAGCCTGTATCACCTGTTGGCTGCATGCGTGTCATGATCGGCTCCACAGCATTTGCGTCTTCCAGGTAAACGCCTGCGTAACCTGATGAACCGAGCCATGCATAATCGAGGTTGCCGCCGAGCAATGACTCAAGCGTACCCGCATAGTCTTTGAACGTGAACATTTTTGCGGGAACCTTATAAGCCTTTTCGATATATTCCTGCAGGCAAGCGTTACGTGTCAGGATATCCTGGGCTGCCTCATCACCAAGGAAGCCGATACGAAATTCAGGCTGAACCTTGCTGAAATCCATTGTTGGGCCTTTGTAGTCAACAGCAAAGGCTGAGGTTGCGGTGACTACAATTGCAGCTGTTGAAGCAGCAAGGGTCTTTAGGGTCTTTCCAAACATTTGACATCTCCTTGTTGTTTGGGCGAAGTGGTGTGTGATTTCACTCAGCCGCGACGCGTGTCGGACTTTCCACATCTGTTGGTTTTGTTGTTTTGCCGGATTTTAATGATGTTGAGGTAACGGATGCCTCGAAGGCTTCATCTGCTTCCGCTCCATAAATTTCGCGTGCAGTTGCGTCTGTAAGGGCTTCCGGAAGATCATCAAAAACAATACTACCAGCAGCCATACCAATCACACGGTCACAATAGGCTCTAGCTGTATCGAGCGTATGCAAGTTGCATATTACGGTGATGTTTTCTTCACGGTTTATGGTGTGGAGCGCTTCCATGACCAGACGCGCATTCAGCGGATCCAAAGAGGCGATTGGCTCATCGGCCAGAATGAACTTTGGTTTTTGCATCATTGCACGGCAGATTGCGACGCGTTGCTGCTGGCCGCCAGAGAGTGTCTCCGCACGCTGCAATGCAGTTTCAGCGACACCAAAACGGTCAAGCAGCTGCAGGGCCTCGTAACGTTCTTCGCGCGTAAATATCTTCAGGGATGAACGCATAACCGACTGGCTGTTCAAACGTCCAAGGATGACATTGGTTAGAACATCAAGACGTGGAACGAGGTTGAACTGCTGGAAGATCATGGCACAATCTCTCTGCCATGCCAGTTTGCTACGCCCCTTGAGCGCCAACACATCAACGCCCTTGTAAAGCGCATGTCCGCTAGTCGCATCAGTCATGCGGTTCAGGATGCGCAACAAAGTGGATTTACCGGCTCCAGAGCGGCCAATAATTCCGATCATTCCGGGTTTTTCAATTTTTAAGGTGACATTATTTACCGCGGTGACCCGCGTGAACTGCTTCGTAAGTTGTTTGATTTCAAGCATGAGATACCGCGTAGCCTTCCCTGTCCACGCGGTGACCTATATGGCCTATGTTTCAAATTATTATCAGTTTTGTGAAGTTTCCATGACTGTCCCCAGTCGCAGACTTCTTATGAAAGGCCCTTCACCATTGCGAGTACAAACTGTGACAAC
>JBCCYR010000459.1:0-2422 GCA_039189355.1 Pseudomonadota bacterium | reverse complement strand
TTTCACTTGCAAACAGGATCCGGAATTTATGCGATCCGAAATTGGTCGTTTCGATGAGCGGGACGTGAAGGGTTACGACAGATTTATCGCTGAGAGCGAGGCAAATTACAGGTTGGGCTTTGAACTGATGGGTAAAAAGCCGTTCAGCAAGTTTACTGATATGCTGAAGTTTCTTCCAAGTCTAATCTCGCATCGGGCAGATCGTTCAGTCTATGCCCATGTGGCCAAGCATATCAAAAATGAAAAGCTCAGAATTGCCCTCAGCTTCCATCCATTGTTTGTTGGCGGCAACCCTTTTCGGGTAACCAGCATTTACAGCTTGATTGCATTTCTGGAACGCAACTGGGGTGTTCACTACGCAATGGGAGGAACAGGTGCGTTGGTTAATGGTCTTGTCGATCTTGTAAAAGGGCAGGGTGGCACTGTGCTCTTCAATTCTCCTGTAGAAGATATCCTGGTTTCCGGGGGGCGTGCTGCTGGTGTCCGGCTCAAAGATGGCAGAGAGCTTTCCTCGGATATCGTGGTTAGTAATGCCGATTCGGTTTGGGGTTATGATCATCTGTTGAAGAATGTATCGCGAAGCCGTTGGACTCAACGCAAACTGAAAAGAGTCCAGCATTCAATGAGCCTGTTTGTCTGGTATTTTGGTACTAACAGGAAATTTGAGGATGTGGATCACCACACTATTATTCTGGGGCCGCGTTACAAAGGGCTTTTACAGGATATTTTCGATCGAAAAATCTTGGCTGAAGACTTCAGTCTGTATCTGCATAGGCCGACAGCCAGCGATCCGTCAATGGCTCCCAACGGGTGCGATGCTTTTTACGTGCTGTCGCCAGTCCCGCATTTGGAAAGTAATGTCGACTGGCACAAGGTGTCTGAGAAATACCGCATGAAAATTCAGAACCGTCTTGAGGAAACGGTAATGCCGAATTTGGGAGATTGTATAGCTACGTCAAAAATTATGACTCCACTCGACTTTGAAAGACGCCTCAATGCGCCCTGTGGCGCAGCTTTTGGACCGGAACCTATTTTTACCCAAAGCGCTTGGTTTAGGCCCCACAATGTAAGTGAAGAACTCGATGGGCTTTATCTGGTTGGTGCTGGAACGCATCCAGGTGCCGGATTGCCCGGGGTTGTCACATCTGCAAAAGTTCTTGATGAAGTAGTGCCGCATGGCGGCCACTTTGCAAAAGCGGGTGCATAGAAATGCAGCATGATTTTACGCACAAACATATTGAAGAATGTCGACGCATCATTAAGGAGGGGTCCAAGAGCTTTTATTTCGCTTCATTGATGCTGCCTGTGCAGATGAGGTTCGCTGCTACAGCACTGTATGCATTCTGCCGGATTTCTGATGATATCGCTGACACGCCACAAGCCACATTGAAATCAATTGACCGTCTAAAGAAGCGCATCAGTAAAGCTTACGCTGGTATGCCCGAAGATCATGCGGCTGATTGCGCATTCTCTGAAGTCGTACTCCACTATGAGATTCCGGAACTGGTGCCACAATCGATGGTTGAAGGTTTTGAGTGGGATGTTACAGGCAAACCGTACGAAACCATCAGCGATGTTATCGATTATTCTGCCCGGGTGGCTGGTACTGTTGGTGTAATGATGAGCATTGTGATGGGCAGAAGGCTTGAGGCAACGCTTGCGCGCGCTTGTGACCTTGGTGTTGCAATGCAACTTATTAACATAGCACGTGATGTTGGTGAAGACGCGCACAATGGTCGTATTTACCTGCCCTCCCAATGGCTTCATGAGGAAGGAGTCGATCCCAAAGCATTGCTTGCCAAACCCACGTTCACAAAAGAATTAGGGCGGGTAGTTGAACGACTTCTGGACACTGCCGACGTAATTTATCAGAGAGGCATGACAGGAATTTCTGATCTGCCTACCAGCTGCCGGCATGGTATTCGCGCTGCCGGAATGGTCTATGCTGAAATTGGCCAGAAGGTTCGCAAGAATGGCTTCAACTCGATTGATCAAAGGGCTTATACCACACGAGGTCGGAAGCTTGGTCTAATGTTCATGTCGACTGGCAATCCGTTTGACACGAGCGGTGCCGATCAATCTCCTGCTTTGCCGGAAGTCAAATATTTGATCGATGCTTCTGCTCGTGAAGAGGAAGCAGCTTTTGGTGATGGTGAATGGTTGATCGATCTTTTTGCAGAAATGGATCGTCGGGATCGTGAATATCTGGAAAATGCCAGATCGCCGGCAAGTTTGAATGTATTGTGAATGATTAGCTGGTCTCTGGTCTCATTTGTTGGTCTTAATTTTGTTACGGCGATAAGTGGCGGAATTTTTTCACCGGGAGCGTGGTATGAAGAGTTGAAAAAGCCTGGTTGGCAACCACCGAATTGGGCGTTTCCAACAGTGTGGTTTTTTCTCTATATTATGAATTCGATCGCGG
>JBCCYR010000458.1:0-2467 GCA_039189355.1 Pseudomonadota bacterium | reverse complement strand
TGCTGATTGTTCATTTGCTGAGAACCTATCTGCTAGGCAATGAACAGATCATCTGGCTTTTGGTGAATTTTGCTTTCATTCCGGCCCGCTATACGGGCGAGGTGCAACAGTTCATGTCCGATCCGGCTGCCTTGTGGTCCCCGGTCACTTACAGTTTTTTACATGGCGACTGGACACATATCATCGTCAACACGATATGGTTGCTCGCTTTCGGTGCAGTTGTCGCCCGCAGATTGGGTAATTTCAGGTTTATCCTGTTCTGTATTGCAAGTTCTCTTTTCGGGGCACTTGCTCATTATGTAGCGCATTCTGGTTCATTGGTGCCGATGATAGGCGCTTCAGCAGTTGTTTCCGGATGCATGGGAGCGGCAGTCAGATTTGCCTTTCCTGACACGGGAAGTTTTTCCCCACAGGTTCATGAACTGCCTGCCAAAGGATTGTTTGAAGCATTTCAAAACCGTCAGGTTGTCATATTCACTGCCGTCTGGTTCGCCATAAACTTTCTGTTCGGTATAAGTGGAGGAGGAATTGCCGGAGAGGGGCAATCCATAGCATGGGAAGCCCATATTGGCGGCTTTTTGTGCGGACTGTTGTTTTTCAGGGTTTTTGATCGAAATACAGGTGCCTGAAAGTCACAGCGTTTTGGCAAATTCTGCGTCTTCAAACGCTGCCAGTTGAACCCGTGCAACTTCATATCCAAGTTCGATTGCCTCATCAGCCTTGTGAAAATCGGAAAGCCCGATTTCTGCAAGTTTCGGTCGGATCATCATGTCAGGAGGATCGCCAGCCAATCGCGACCGTATAATCCTGTCCTGAATGATGTTGAAGGCTTCAATCATGACGCCTGTGAAGCCCAGGCGTGAATGTGCGGTTTGCGTGCGTCCGCTCATGAACGGCAACCAGCTAATCGTGTCTTCCAGTTCTGCGACGTCCTGTTCCTGCCTGCTGCTGAGGGTCGAAGTCCGTACAACTGATGAGCGGCCGAAGACTTCGCTGTTCAAGTTGACAGCAATCACAATCTGTTCCTCAAACGCACGGCAAGCAGAAACCGGAACGGGATTGACCAGTGCGCCATCGACCAGTTGTTTGCCAAAGTGTTCAACCGGTTGAAAAACGCCGGGAAGTGCGTATGAGGCGCGGATGCCCTGGGTAAGAGAGCCATTTTCAATCCATATCTCGCTGCCGGTGACAATATCGGCAGCAATCGCAACAAATCTTCTGTCCAGGTCTTCTATGTTGAGATGACCGATTTCGTTGTCCATCCTGTCCGCAAGCCGTGTGCCGGTGATGAGACCAGAGGCACGGAATGCAAAATCCATATAGCGAAGGATATTTCTTCTTGTAATCGAGCGGGCGAATGCTTCCAGTTCGTCTAGTTTCCCGGCGAGATAGCAGCCACCAACAAGTGCCCCGATGGAGGTCCCGGCAATCATGGAAACCGGAATGTTTGCCTCATCAATCGCACGCATGACGCCGATATGAGCCCATCCCCTGGCAGCTCCACCACCAAGCGCAAGTGCAACAGCGGGTTTGGATTGAGAATCTGATGTCGCTTTTTCCGGCGAATTGGCATCCGGAAAGACAGCCTCAGCTGTTGCTTCTTCGGAAGCGTTCGGAGGAAACTCGAGTATGTTACTGTCTGTACTCATTCATCAGGACTCTTTTAAGGGTTTAAGCAAACTATATGCCACTCATGGCACTTGTCTGACAAAGCCCGTTTTTCTTTAGTCTATATCAAAATGGTTAAGGGATAATTCCAGTCAATGATCTACGACAAGTGCCAACAAAACCACAGCTATCATTGAGATTGCCATTATCATGTTAATGGCGCGCTGGACTGAAGGGGAGAGGTTCATTTGTCTCAGGCCGATCCCTGCCATTAGCCAACCAAAATGAATGGGTATCCATATCGCAACCCAGACTACAAGCTTGATTGCCGTTTCTACGAGGATGTTGTCTGGCAAAATGGGAAAACCTGAAAAGAGAAAAGAGTTAGCTACATAGGCTTTGGGGTTTACCGCCTGCAAAGCAAGGCCATCACGAAACTTCGGTGCCTTGTCAGCTTCAATAAACCCCACCTTGCTCCCCGCAAAGGCAATTTTCAGTGCAAGATAAAGCATATAAAGTATTGATATTACGAGTAAAAGCTCGCGCACATAAGGCGTGGCAAACACCGTTGCTGCAATCCCGCTGGCAACTGTCAAGGCAACCAGGAAATTCCCCAGACAAAGTCCCCAGAGATACAGGCTTCCCTTTGCGAACCCAAAGCCGGAACCAACGCCTGCTACACTCAAAACCCCTGGACCGGGCGTGATAATCAATAAAATGCAGGCGAGGGCAAAGACGTATAATTCAGCCATCAGTTTTCATGAAACTGCAAACCTGTCCGGTCGTCATTCTTCTCTACGGTGCGGTAAAAGCATGAACGTCTGCCGGTATGGCATGCGCTTTTTCCCACCATTTGGAC
>JBCCYR010000457.1:0-2485 GCA_039189355.1 Pseudomonadota bacterium | reverse complement strand
GGGCAGGAAGATCGCCATAGTCCATATCGTATTGTGCAAGCCTGCCGCGAAGCAACGTAAAGTGTTTGGCTTCCTCTTCTGCCACCATCATCCAGCCGTCAAAGAATGAGCGGGGTATCCTCTGCCATGCGAACCTTACGATGATATCAAGTGCAAGATCGATCGCGTTGAGTTCAATATGGGCAATTGCATGAACCAGTGCCTTTCTACCGCGAAGAGAATTTAACGGGCGCTTTGGTACTTCTGAAGGTGGAAGAAGGTCGGGTTTTTCAGGCCGGCCAGGCCGCTTTGGGGACAAATACCGCTTTTTGCCGGTCAGGGCCAGCTTCCTTGACCGCCACAATGTTGCTGTTTCATTTGTCAGACGTACTTTTTCATCCAGATTGTCTGAAACAAGAGCGCGGTACGCACCATCCACAAGACTTTCAGGACGTTCAGACAATCCCAAACCAATCAGGCAAGCGCTTTGGCTGCTTCCAGTACCGCTTCAACATGTCCAGGGACTTTCACCTTGTGCCATGCGTTTGCCACCTTGCCATCCTTGTCAATCAACAGGGTTGTTCGCTCAACGCCCATGTATTTCTTGCCATACATGCTTTTTTCGACCCAAACACCGTACGCGTCAAGCGCGGTTTTCTCTTCATCAGATATCAAAGTAACCTTAAGACCATGCTTGTCGCGGAACTTGTCATGCTTTTTCACGGGATCGGGTGACATTCCGGCCACTTTTACGCCCAGCTTATCAAACTCAGGCAGTGTTTCTGTAAAACCGATGGCTTCCTTGGTGCATCCCGACGTGTCATCCTTGGGATAGAAAAACAGTACAAGAGGCATTCCCTTGTGTTCAGACATGGAAAAGGTACCGTCTCCATCTGTTGGCAGTGTGAAATCCGGAGCCAGATCGCCTTCAGTGATCTTCGACATTTGCCTTCCTTTCGACATTAACCCGATGCATGAATCATGTTAGTTGATATAGAAGTAATGCGATGACCTGCAACGGGTAAAAAATAAAATAAAAACCTTTTGTGCAGGACTTTATAGGGGCTTGAAACTGAATACAGAAGATCATGCAGAACGCGTTCAACACCAGGAAAGTGGGGGAGAAATCCTCCGCAAGAAATCCGGTTTGAGCCTGGTTCATGTTACCAGGGTATTCTTTGCCATACTGGTCTGCTTGGCGATCATCTGTGTCGGCCTCTTGGGACTTGTTTATTTTCTGTTGCAGGGAAAAACCGGTCAGAATTCAGCGATAAACACTCAACTTGAAGCAGGCCTCGAAGCGTTGGTTGGTGAGGCCTTTGATGTCCAGTTAAATGAAGGCGCGCTGGATTTCTCAAATATCGGACACGTCAATTTTCAGAGTGAAAACATCCGGATTGTAAGACGAGAAGATGGTGAACCACTTGCCACAATTGGCAAGTTTGAAGTCAGTACGAGATTATTGGATATCATTTCCGGAGAAACCAATTTTGATTTTGCCAGAATAGATGAAGCATGGCTTGATGCCGATTTGTTGGGGTCAGGTCAGGCTGTCTTCCTGCCTGCCCATCTCGACAAACCGCTTGATGTTACAGGACAAACCCTAGCACGATTGCACAGAAACTTTTCTGCCAAAGGGTTTGAAAGCCTTGAAATTTACAACTCGACCATTTCAGGAGCCATATTGGGACGCAAACAGGTAGACCCTGTCACGGTCGACCGTTTGAGCATCCTCCCCAAAGATGAGAAAAGCTTCACGATTGTGGGTTTGTTGAGAACCGAATTGTCAGACATTGAATACAGTTCAGAATATTCTGCTGCTGTTGATGGTGTTTCTGCACAATACCGTTTCGATGCAACAGGGATCGATTTGCGTGAGTGGCTTAATGAACCGACAAGTGATGAAGGTTTTGTAGGATCAGACAGCATCATCAGGGCGGTCGGACGGATGCCGTTTGACAAGGATGGTAATGCGCTTGATCCCAGCCTTCAGATCAATGCTTCGAATAGCTTGCTTAGGATCGGCTTGTTTTCAACGACGGACATTAAACTTGCCAGCCTCAATTTCAGACTGCTGTTGGATAAAAACCAAATCGAGCTTGATCCGTCAGATATTGAAGTGGGCAGACTGAAGGCATCGGTTTTGGGTGGCATCAAACCAGGTGAGGAAAATATCGGCTATTTCGGGCCTCTTCGCTATGACCTGATCATGAGCAGAGGTGAGTTTGAACCAACCATAGAGGGCGAACCGGTTTCGCCTGCCGCCATGAAAATTGCCGGAATTTATGACGGTGAGCAGAAAAAGATTGATATCAGCCGCTTTGTGCTGACAACAAAAAAGGGATCAATAATCGGAGACGGTACAATTGGCCTGGAGGGCGAGACGCCTTCGATAAAGGCAATGGCAAAGACCGATGGTATATCTGTGGCAGCCTTGAAGCAGTTCTGGCCGTTTTTCGTTGCCCATGGCGCACGCAAGTGGATGCATGAACACATCGTGGATGGT
>JBCCYR010000456.1:0-2490 GCA_039189355.1 Pseudomonadota bacterium | reverse complement strand
GGTTCCCCCGGAGACCTGCTCTGCACCTGCAACCAACTGCTTGTTCACGTGTCACTGGAAACCCGTCGCTCCTGCGAACCGGGCGCTGAAATGGCTGCCAAAATGAAGGCCTTGCACGAAGCACAAACCAAACTGCCTAAGCCGGAGAGTATGCGGTGATGGGTATATTGAAACGTCATCCTTGGGCTTGTCCCAAGGATCTAACCAAGCTTCAACAGAGCAGATCCTCGCCACAAGGGCGAGGATGACGACCTAACAAGGATTGCAAAAATGCATTTCGCTTTAACCGAAGAACAACAGATGATCGTCGACACCACGAAAGCTTTCGTGGAGAACGAACTTTATCCTCTCGAAGCAGAGATTGAACGTACCGGACATCTCGATATGGATGTCATCAGGGATGTGCAGACAAAGGCAATCGAAGCAGGCCTTTATGCAGCCAATATTCCCGAAGAATTCGGCGGTGCAGGCCTCGATACGCTTACATGGCTTCTGTACGAAAAAGAACTGGGCAAGGCCAACTATGCCCTTCACTGGACCGGCGTTGCACGGCCCTCCAACATCCTGTGCGCAGGCACACCTGAGCAGCGTGAAAAATATCTCGAGCCTTGTGTCCGCGGCGAGAAGTGGGACTGCATGGCGATGACTGAGCCGGGTGCCGGCTCGGACCTGCGCGGCATGAAGGCAACCGCAAAGCAGGATGGTGACGACTGGATCATTAACGGCACCAAACATTTCATTTCCCATGCCGATATTGCCGACTTCACCATCGTCTATGTGGCAACCGGGGAAGAAGACACGCCGCGCGGCAAGAAAAAGCTGATCACCTCTTTCTTTGTCGACAAGGGAACACCGGGCTACACCGTGCGCGACGGATACAACAACGTTTCCCATCGCGGGTATACGAATTCCATACTCGAATTCGATGATTGCCGGGTTCCAAAAGAAAACATGCTGGGCGAATTGCACAAGGGCTTCGAAGTCGCCAATGACTGGCTCGGTGCAACCCGTCTGCAGGTTGCCTCCACCTGCCTTGGCCGCGCAGAACGTGCTTTCCAGCATGCGGTGGAATGGTCTGCAGAACGCGAGCAGTTCGGCCAGAAAATCGGCAAGTTTCAGGGCGTTTCGTTCAAGCTTGCTGACATGGCGATGGAGATGAAGGCAGCAGAACTCCTGACATGGGAAGCAGGCTGGAAATATGATCAGGGCACCTGCACCGATAGTGACATGGCGATGGCAAAACTGAAGGCGACAGAAATGCTTGCCTTTATCGCCGATGAAGCAATCCAGATACACGGCGGCATGGGCGTCATGGATGAGTTACCCCTTGAACGCATCTGGCGCGACGCCCGTATCGAACGCATCTGGGAAGGCACATCCGAAATCCAGCGGCATATCATCTCTCGCGCATTGTTGAGGCCACTGGGTGCTTAAGAAAGTGAGTAACCTCTCCCGTCTGCTACGCCCGGATTCCATCGCTTATGTCGGCGGCTCACAGATTGCCGGCCCTATCCGTTCTGCCCGCCGCGCAGGCTATGAAGGAGACATGTTCGTCATCAATCCTGTAAAGGATGAAGTCGAAGGCATCGCATGCGTAAAATCCGTCTCTGGTCTTCCGGTTGTACCGGATGCTGCGGTTATCGGCCTCTCGCCGGAACGGGCAATCGCCTCAGTCGCAGAATTGTCTGAAGCCGGGTGCGGTGGTGCCGTGGTCATGTCTTCCGGCTTTAAGGAGCTCAATACGGATGAAGGCCGCGAGCGTCAGCAACGCCTGATTGACGCCGCAGGTGACATGCCTCTGCTCGGGCCCAATTGCATGGGCCTAATGAACCAGTTTTCCGGCGCCTTCGTGTGGGGGGATGAAAATCACTGCGAGCGCCAGAACGGCACGGCAGCGGCGATCATTTCCCAGTCCGGTGCATTGCTCATTGGCATGACCGGTATCGAAAAAGCATTTCCGCTTGGCTATGGCATTTCCATAGGCAATCAGGCGGTTACCACAACTGCCGACCTGATCGAAGCCATTCTCGAAGACGACCGCATCAGGGCAATCGGGCTTTACCTTGAAGGCATGAATGAAGGTGAACCGCTAGGGCGCGCCTGCATGAAAGCCCTGAAACAGGGAGTACCCGTCATCGCACTTAAAGGTGGGGATCAGGCAGCAGGTGCCGCAGTCACACAAAGCCATACCGCATCCATGGTCGTGGAACGCGATCTCTGGGACGCCTTCAAAACGCGTTTTGGTATCGGGGAAGTTTCCTCTCCCAAGGCGCTTGTGGAAACTCTCAAATTGCTGACAGTTGCCGGATTGCCAAAGGGCAATCGTCTGTCGATTGTCTCCTATTCCGGCGGGTTGAATGGCCTTGCCGCCACACGCTGTGGGCCTTTGGGCATCAAATTGCCCATGCCCACTACCGAAAACCATCAATGGCTCAGGGACAACCTGCCGGAAACCGTGGCAATCGCAAATCCGATGGACCTGAACATACC
>JBCCYR010000455.1:0-2491 GCA_039189355.1 Pseudomonadota bacterium | reverse complement strand
TTCCACCACCTCTATCTGGCGATGCTTTGCCAACTCGATAACCGTTTGGCGCGTAATCCCGTTCAGGAAGCAGTCTGGCGTTGGCGTATGAATGACACCATCCTTGATGAAAAACACATTCGCGCCGGTGGCTTCAGCAACATGCCCGCGCCAATCCAGCATCAACGCATCTGCGTAGCCCTTTTCTTCAGCTGCATGCTTGGAAAGGGTACAGATCATGTAAAGACCTGCAGCTTTTGCGAAACAGGGAATGGTGGCAGGGTCAGGTCTGCGGTAATGGGCCCGGTCCAGACGGATGCCTTTAAGCCGCTCCTCAGGAGCGAAATAACTTGGCCATTCCCAGATTGCGATAGCGACATTAATTTTGTTTGCCTGGGCGGAAACACCCATCATCTCGCTGCCGCGCCACGCCACCGGACGGACATAAGCATCTTTCAACCCTTGTTTTTCAAGCGTATCACGGCAGGCCTGATTAATCTCTTCAATCGTGTAGGGAATTTCGAAGCCCATTTCGTTTGCAGAAAAGAACAACCTTTCGGTGTGTTCCTGAAGCTTGAAGATTTCACCGGCATAAGCACGCTCACCTTCAAAAACGCTGCTTGCATAGTGTAGCCCGTGTGTCAGCACATGCACCTGCGCATCGCCCCATTCAACAAATTCACCGTTGAACCAGATATGCCCACTCATTTGATCGTAAGAAACGCCTGCCAATTTATTCACTCCAAGAAAATTAGTGATAAACCGTATGAAAGAGCAAAAAATATGTCAATAGTACTGACATATTTTTCTTGATGTGCAATAGATACAAATCATGACTGACGAAGAAACCCATTTAACCGCCCCAATAACCGATGAGGATATTGCGCAGCTCGAAAACATAGAGTTGTTGTTTTTCGCTTATCGTGACTTTGTTTCCGATCCGGACAAACGGCTATCGAATTACAATTTTGGCCGTGCACACCACAGGGTATTGTATTTTGTAAACCGGTCACCGGGCATGACTGTCGCTGAACTTCTGGATATCCTTCGCATCACCAAACAGAGTCTCGGCAGGGTTTTGAAACAATTGATTGAGTCGGGACACATCGTTCAAACTGAAGGAGCGACTGACCGCAGAAAACGATTGCTGTTTCCGACATCAAAAGGCAGGGAATTAATTCTGGAACTTTCAGAGCCGCAATCCGAGAGACTTGGAAAAGCGCTTCAGAGCCTTGATGAAAATGAACGGGCAACTGTGGTGGCATTTCTCAAAGGAATGATCAGCCGCTAGGCAATTAACGGGCCACGTTTTGGACAAATTCCAGATTAACTTTGTATCCTGTTGTAACATTTATTTATTTGAGTGATTGCGGACAGGGCTTAAGTTCGCTCCAAATTGGAATTTGACCATGGAAGCCGTAGCAGAAAACATTCTTGTGCCGGAAGATAATGCACCCCACGTGCTTGTCATTGATGATGACAGCCGCTTGCGTGATCTTTTGACCCGTTACCTCTCAAACAACGGATTCAGGGTATCCAACGCGAGCGACGCCGCTGAAGCAAGACGCAAGCTGGAACACCTGGAATTTGATATCCTTGTTGTAGACATCATGATGCCGGGTGAAACGGGTTTGAGTTTCACAAAGGCAATCCGGGACTTGATCGATGTACCGGTTCTGATGCTCACAGCACTGGAAGAAGTTGAAAACCGTATTGAAGGACTTGAAGCCGGGGCAGACGATTACCTGACAAAACCATTTGAGCCAAGAGAACTGCTGTTGCGGATAAACAGCATCCTTAGACGCTCTGCAAAGCCTGATGAACCGGTAATCGAGCAGGTCAATTTCGGTGACTACCATTTTTCAGTAAAACGGGGTGAACTGACTTTCAACGGCGAAATGGTGCGACTGACCGACCGTGAACGCGAGATCATGGTGACCTTCGCCACCCAACCGGGCGGCACTATTCCAAGGCATGAATTGCTTGGAGATGAAAGTTCGGCAGGCGAGCGCAAGATCGACGTGCAGATCAACCGGTTGAGAAGAAAAATCGAAACCGACCCAGCCAATCCAAAATGGCTGCAAACGGTCCGTGGTGTTGGCTACAGGCTGTGTGTTGATTAAGCCCCTGTAAAAGCTTGATACCCTGTTGTATGACTGTGATTGAACCACAGCTTTCAGGGCAGGCTTTCGTTGACCATAGAGGACACAAAACACGGAATATTGCCGGAATCAAAAAACCGGCGCCGCGGCCCGTTTAATATCGGCATGCGCTGGTTTTCGCGCAAAATGCCCAAGGGACTCTATGGCAGGTCCCTGATTATCATCATTGCGCCAATGGTCTTGTTACAGTCCGTGATTGCGTTTGTTTTCATGGAGCGCCACTGGCAAACGGTAACACAAAGGCTGTCGCAGGCAGTTACAGCCGACATTGCCGCGATAATCGAAGTAATTGAAAATTATCCGCAGGATGCCGAGTTTGACCAGATAACGCGAATAGCGCGTGAGAAACT
>JBCCYR010000454.1:0-2506 GCA_039189355.1 Pseudomonadota bacterium | reverse complement strand
GGCTTCTTTGCCCAGGCACGTATCCACCATCTGTTTCGGACGGTTGTACCAGTCTGTGCGAAGCGGGAGTTCGATCGTGCCGGTATCTTCAGCAATAATTCCTGAGACTATCGCAACATAGGTCTTGGATGTTTGCCGTTTCTCAAACTGCAGGCCAATTCGGCGGTGGGCTTCCGGGTTGAGTGCCATCAGAAAGATGCCCGAAGTTCCGCGATCAAGCCGGTGAACCGTTGTTGCATTGGGATATTTTGCCTGTGCCCTTGTTTCCACACAGTCTTGCAAATCCGGTTTGTTGCCGGCAACACTCAAAAGCCCGGCAGGTTTGGAAAGCACGAGGACGTTCTCATCGACATGGATAACGGAAAGCCCTTCGTCGGGCGGTGGCTGGTAATCCAGAACGGGCGGCGGGGTGTTGCCGCTTCTGGCCAATGGGCCCTGAACCCCCTTCCTCATACGGCAGCAAGGCTTTCAACTGTACGGATTAGAAGCGCAATATCCTCCTCACGCGACAGGCGGTGGTCTCCATCTTTGACGAGTGTCATCGAAACTTGTTCATTGGGTAGAAAAGACACGAGCTTCATTGCGTGTTGGTAGGGCACATCCGGATCCTGCATGCCTTGCAGAATATGGACCGGGCATCCTGTCTCGATCATTCCGGTCATGACGCGGTTTTCATCACCATCGTCAAACAGGGCCTTTGTGAAAATGTTCGGTTCGTCGGAATATTCCGACGGCTCTTCCATGTATCCCCTGGTTTCCAGTTGGCGGATTTGATCTTCGCCTAATTGCGGTTTCATCAGTTCATGTGTGAAATCGGGAGCCGGTGCGAGAAGAATCAGACCCTTGAGGCGATGGCTTTCGTTTCGTTTGGCAAGTTCCTGCACCATGCGCAGCGCAATCCAGCCGCCCATGGATGAACCGACCAGTAAGTGTGAGCCGTCAGCGCACTTGGCATCAAAAACCGCGAGGCTTTCCTCAAGCCAGCGTGAGATTGTACCGTTTGCAAACTCACCGCCCGATTCGCCATGACCCGAATAGTCATGTCTGCAGCAGGCATTTCCGTTATCTGCAGCCCACTGATCCAGGGCCTCTGCTTTGGTACCCAGCATGTCGGAACGATACCCACCAAGCCACACAACACCAGGCTCCATTCCGGACCTGTAACGAACCGCAACATCTCTTGTCTGGTTACCGCTACCGACCTTCAGGAATGTCTTAACCATCTCTTAGCCATTTCTGATTGTTTTTGCCATATGCTTGGCGGGTTTACCAATTTTTTCTCTTTGTAATCTAGTGTCTACCCGATCATATGCTGGGAAAATTCATCATGCACAGATTTCTGGAAAATGCATCCGGCAATATAGCCATTACATTCACACTTATGACTTTTGTAATTCTGGGTATTGCGGGCGGAGCGCTTGATTACACACGTGTTGCAAACACACGCGCAGATTATCAGGACGCTGTGGACGCTGCTGCTATTGCAGCAGCAATAGAGTACAAGAAAAACGAATGGGGACCTTCGAAACAGGTCGGACTTGATTTCCTCAAAACACACTCACCTGAGCTGGATTTTGTGACGATTAACAAAACCGAAGTCGTCCTGCAGGATGATGTAATTATTGCAACAGTAAGCGGTGAAAGCCAAAATACGCTTCTATCTGCCGTAGGCTTTCCAAGTTTCAGCTTTGAAGTAAGTTCGCATGCAAAGATGCCGGATTATCCGATCGAAATTTCTCTTGTACTGGACAACACGTTTTCAATGAGCGTGGACGGAAAAATCGGCACACTGAAGACCACTGCAAAAGAATTTGTCGATACACTTCTCAATCACGACCTGAGCGACGTCAAGATATCAGTTGTACCGTTTGCACAATACGTGAATGTCGGATCGCACTTTCTTGGTGCCAGCTGGCTGGAAGCGAGAAATGAAATCACGGTTACACCACGTCAATGCAGCATGAGGCGGGATGTGATATCCAGATCCGGCTGCCGTACGGAACGCACAAACCATCCTGCGCGTGACGTGCCGGAGCAGTGTACACCGGCACAATACAATGATGGAGTTCTGGTTCAGCCTGCATCGTGCACGCCTGCCCATCGCCAACCTGCCCATACAACGTCGCAAGAAATTTGCACCAATATCCAGTATGGACCGGAGTATGAGGTTTGCGAGCCTGAGAAACGTGAAACTGTTTACTGGAATGGCTGCGTTGCTTCCCGACAAAATCCATTGAACACCAATGACAGGGACTACAGCAGAAAAGTGCCCGGGCCCAACAAGCTCATCTGCCCGTCACCAATTACTCCCCTTACGGCTGATCGCAACAAGCTCAAAACAGCAATCAATGGCATGGTTGCTGTTGGTGATACCTACATCCCGCAAGGTGTTGTATGGGGTTACCGCACATTGACAAACAGAGTGCCGTTTGATCAGGCCAAGTCCGATGCACAGCGTGAAGCGGCAAATGGCAGGCGTTACCTCATCATCATGACAGATGGAGTG
>JBCCYR010000453.1:0-2553 GCA_039189355.1 Pseudomonadota bacterium | reverse complement strand
TCTTCGCAAGTGAGTTGGCCTCATCCAGTGATGCCTGCGCCGTTTCAACCTGGATTTCCAGTGATGTTGTATCAAGTTCTGCAATCAGGTCACCTTGTGAAACCCGCTGCCCGACATTCAGATCAACCTCTTTCAGACGTCCCGACACTTCAAAAGACAACGTCGAAATGGAGCCGGGCTGCAACACACTTGGATACCGGCGAGTAGTGGTTTCCTCAACTTCTTCAATCGTGATGGTCTTTAGCGCTCTAACCGGTGGTTCACTGGTCTCAGCAACCTCCTCTTCCTGACATGCTGCCAGCAATACAAGTGCGGCACACAAAATTGAGGTTCGAAACATTCAGCACTCCCCAAAGAACATTCGATATGAAAATTGTTATCCGTATATGTAACAGCTAAAAAAACGGTTTGTATATGCGCCAATTAATCAGGCAGAAATAAATTCTAGTACTTTTTCCTTGTATACCTTGTCGCCAACCGCATTCATGTGATTGCGTTTCGGTATCGGTTCAAAATGACCCTTGGGTATAATCTCGGCCAGTTTGTCCCCGTTTTCGGCAACCGTGTCTTCTGTGCCGACAATTACCATTGTTTCGTTTTGAATTTCTTCGAACACGGATTGAGGTATGTGGGTTCTTGCAGCCATGATACAGGCAGCAAGCGCTTTCAGATCACCACCGGTCTGGTCAGCAAAAAAGCGGAATTCCTTGCCGATCTGTGTAGGCGCTTCTTCAAAACTTGGTGCCAGCAACCCGTCCCTGATTGCAATTGAATCAAACCCGCCCTCAATCATGTTGTACCCATTCCCGGCCAACACGATTTTGCCAAGTTGCTGGCCAATCCCGTTTGCAAGGGTTGCGGTAATCCGTGATCCCATCGAGTACCCCATCACATGAGGGATCTCCAATTCAAGATGATTGATCAAATTGACCACATCACCAGCCATCAGGTTCAATTCGTAGTCTTCCTCGGAATGCGGTTTGCTGCTCTCTCCGTGACCGCGATTATCAACTGCGATTGCCCTGTAACCTGCGTCTGTCAGGGTCTTTACCCAGCCCGGCCCCAACCAGTTTACTTCTGCACTTGAGGCAAACCCGTGAACAAGAACAACCGGTTGGCCCCGTCCTTCATCGATATAAGCGATCTTCGTTCCGTCAAATTCAGCAAACTGTTTCACATCAAAATCCTGGTTAAAAGCAGTCAGACAAGAAATTATCCTTTGAAAGCATGCACGGTTGTTTTAGAAGAGTTTCAACGAAAAGCAATTGTGCAAGGGGTTTGACAATGGCCGGCAAGAGCGTTCCACACTTTCAGAACGATGCAGGTGTGCAATCAATCGAGATCGGCGTGAAGGAATTCATGTGTTGCGGGGCAAGCGCACCTTACGATCATCCGCATGTGTTTCTCGACATGGGAAGTGATAACGAAATCATCTGCCCCTATTGTTCCACTGTCTACAAATACGCGCCAGACTTGGCTGTTCACACAACGCGTCCTGCAGGCTGCCTGTTTAGGGAACAAGCAGCGTAGCGCGTGACGACTGCAAGCACAAAGCGGCATATCCTTATAAGCGGTGCCGGCATTGCAGGTCTGACAACGGCACTCTGCCTGTCCAGACAGGGTTTCAAGGTCGACGTTTTTGAAAAAGCCGGAGCCCTTGATCCAATCGGCGCAGGCATTCAGTTATCCCCAAATGCATACAGGATATTATCCAGCCTCGGTATGGACGAAACGCTTAGGCAAGCTTCCGTTTTTCCAGACCGGATTACAATTCACAGTGGCAGGAGCGGCAAAACAGTAAACATCATACCGCTTGGGGAAACAATCAGACACAGATTTGGGTTTCCTTATTGCGTTATTCATCGTGGCGATCTTCAAAAACTCCTTCTTGACCATTGCCAAAAGACTTCTTCGATCAATTTGCATTTTGCCGCAACGATTTCCGAGTTCGAAGATACCGGGGAAATGATACATGCGCAGATTTCCGGAAAGAGCAGAAAACAGGGCAATGCATTGGTAGTCGCAGACGGTGTCTGGTCGGAATTGCGCGGCAAACTCGGCATGCCTGAACCGGAATATTCCGGAAAAGTTGCTTGGCGTGCGCTGCTGTCAGCAGAAAGCCTGTCAGATCAGGCACTGCTTGACGGCACACATTTGTGGCTTGCTCCCAAATCGCATGCAGTCACTTATCCTGTCCAGAACAGTAACCTGCTCAATATCATCGTGATAACCGACGGCATTCCCGAACACGAACTTGCACACCTTGGTACAAGCCAGCCTTATCAAGAAACATGGTTTGACAATTTCGGCGAAAACCTTGCTGGCGCAATCAACAAGGCTGATCAATGGACCGCTTGGCCGATATTTCAAACGCCAGAGCCCTTGAAACTATCTTCAGGTAATGTCGCCATCATGGGTGATGCGGCGCATGCCATGTTGCCCTTTGCAGCACAAGGCGCTGCCATGGCAATTGAAGACGCGGCTGTACTCGCAAATTGCTTGTCTACACATCCGGTTCGCGCAGGGATTGAACGTTTCGAACATCAGCGTATC
>JBCCYR010000452.1:0-2572 GCA_039189355.1 Pseudomonadota bacterium | reverse complement strand
CAAAAAAGGGCCCGATGGGCCCTTTGAAAATAATCTTTTGTAATCGAATTAACGCTTCGAGAACTGGAATGAACGGCGGGCTTTTGCCTTACCGTATTTCTTGCGCTCCACAACGCGGGAGTCGCGCGTGAGGAATCCGCCTTTTTTCAGAACACCGCGCAGTTCCGGCTCATAATGGGTGAGCGCCTTGGAAATGCCGTGGCGAACCGCACCAGCCTGGCCGGAAAGGCCGCCGCCGCGAACGGTAGCTGTGATGTCGTACTGACCATCACGACCGGCAGCAATGATTGGTTGCTGCATGACCATTTGCAGAACAGGGCGTGCAAAATAGGCATTGAAATCCTTGCCATTGACGGTGATTTTGCCTGAACCGGGCTTCACCCAGACACGGGCAACGGCATCTTTACGCTTGCCGGTTGCATAAGCACGGCCTTGCGCGTCAAGTTTTTGTTCGTAAACGGGAGCAGTATTTTCAACTGCTTCGTTGACAACAGCAGCACCTTCAACAGCGCCGCCCAGCTCTTCAAGAGAATTGAGTTCAGCCATTATGATGCAATCCTTTTGTTCTTGGAATTCATGGAAGCAACGTCAACAACGATTGGAGCCTGTGCTTCGTGTGGATGATCAGAACCTGCATAAACACGAAGGTTCTTCATTTGACGGCGCGAAAGCGGGCCGCCCGGCATCATGCGTTCAACAGCTTTCTGAACAACGCGCTCAGGAAACCGGCCTTCGATGATTGCGCGTGCAGTGCGCTCCTTGATGCCGCCCGGATAGCCGGTATGCCAGTAGTATTTCTTGTCCGTATACTTCTTGCCGGTAAGTTTCACCTTGTCAGCATTGATGATGATGACATTGTCGCCATCATCCACATGGGGGGTGAAGGTTGGTTTGTGTTTGCCACGCAGGCGGTTGGCGACAATGGATGCCAGACGGCCAAGGACAACGTCCTCGGCATCAATCAGCAGCCATTTCTTCTCAACCTCGGCAGGCTTCTGCGAGAAGGTTTTCATGTTTTAGCCTTTAAAACTGGAATGGAATTAAAATCTGATGTCTTGCAACACCGAATTGAGTGACCTTATAGGAGGTGCAGAATCAGTAGTCAATTTGTTTTTTTGCTTATCTGAAAAAATAAATCAGTAAAAACAATGGGTTGGAATAGCGGTATTATAATACCTTATATTTTTGGCGATATTGCCCTTTACAAACCTGCGTCTTGAAGGGTGTAAAACAACCTAATTGTGCTGGAAATGGTCTCCCTACTTCCACCACAATCAAATGCCATATATATGATACCGATCGATGACATAGCTTCATCAATTGGTAACCCGACTCATTCATGTGTATAGTAGAGGTAAGGGTTAATTCGGGTGAATATGGGCAAACATCATACAATATCTGGTATTCCGGCGGCATTGTCGGTGTTGTTTCTGGCAGGTTTGTTGTCAGCATGTGTCTCTGACACGCTCAGCACTGTCGATACGCAGCCAAAGCCTGTTGCGGAAAATGTTTCCTATGACCCTGCGCAACGTGATCAGGCAGTCGCAGAAATCAGGGAAAAGGCCGCTCAATCCGGTAGTGGTGAATTGACCAACGCATTTGTGGACCAGGATGGACCGAATGAACCGTTGACTGCTTCCGAACAGGCTCAATTGATCAATGAGCTTGAGCAAAGTGCACAAAGGAATTCAGGCAGTGTCACCGATGCCGAGCTGGAAGCAAAACAGCGTTCCATTCGCGAATTGCAGCAGAAAGCCCGCACACACTATGACAGTGCGGTCAATAACATCCAGAACTGACAGGTACCAATTTCATTTGTCTCTGAATAAGCCGAAGAGTTGCCTTGCAACGGACGGCTAAACATTGCAAAAGGGGCCGCACGGAAAACCTTACTGGCATTTCCGTCATCTCGCCAAACCGTTTGCGGAAAACCTGAATGAATAACAAGCCTTTAAAGGTCGGAATAGCCGGACTTGGAACGGTCGGAATAGCCTTGTTGAAGGTTTTGCATGACAATGCAGGCATCATGACAAAGCGTTGTGGCCGCGATGTTGTGGCGGTAGCGGTCAACGCGCGAGACAGATCACGCGATCGTGGATTTGATATTTCTGGTTTAAATTGGTTCGACAACGCTGAGGATTTGGCAACCGCAGATGAAATTGACGTTTTTGTTGAACTGATCGGCGGTGAAGATGGTGTCGCGCTGGACGCAACCCGAAAGGCACTTGCAGCCGGAAAGCATGTGGTAACCGCAAACAAGGCCATGCTCGCAAAGCATGGTGTTGAACTTGCTCAAGCTGCAGAGGAAAAGGGTGTTCTGCTTAATTTTGAAGCAGCAGTTGCCGGTGGTATCCCGATCATCAAGACAATGCGCGAGACGTTGACCGCCAACAACATTGAACGTGTTTACGGCATCATGAATGGTACCTGCAACTACATGCTGACCCGTATGGAAAAAGAAGGCATTTCATACGAGGACTGTCTGGCGGATGCCCAAAGGCTCGGTTATGCAGAAGCAGACCCTACATTTGATGTTGAAGGCTTTGATACAGCCCACAAGCTGGCAATTCTT
>JBCCYR010000451.1:0-2574 GCA_039189355.1 Pseudomonadota bacterium | reverse complement strand
GTACTTCGACAAGCTCAGCATGAGGGTAAGTGAATGACTCTCACCGCCATCACCGATTACCTGGACTCTGTCGGTTGCGCATTTCCGGAAATCGGTCTGCTGCAGCCCGCCGATCCGTTTCTCGACACGACCGGGGAAGACTTGCGGCGGCGGATTTTCATTACCCAGGAAAATTCTGGTACCATGCTGTGCCTGAGGCCGGAATTCACGGTTCCTGTCTGTCTTGAGCATTTGCTGAACGGGAATGGCGCACAACGATATGCCTATGGCGGCAGTGCCTTCCGCCAGCGCCGGGACGAGGCATCAGAATTTGTCCAGGCAGGATTTGAAGACCTCGGCAACCCCAACAAGCTGCAGGCAGATATCGATTGCATCCGGATTGCACTTGAAACAGTACGCGCAGGTGGTGTTGCCGAGACAAAGCTGGTTCTGGGCAATCAGTCGATCTTTACTGGCCTGCTGGAAGCGCTTGATATTCCCGCTTCCTGGCACAAGAAACTGATCCGCTCCTTTGGCGATACAAAACTGTTGAAGTCAAACCTGTCTGCAATGTCCCTGAATGATGGTTCTGCGCTGGAAGGCCTTCCGCCGGAAATTCGCAATGCGCTTGATCATGGTAACGAAGCGGTTGAACAGGCTGTAACAGAAGCCATGCTGGTTGACGGATTACCCCTGACCGGAGGTCGCACGCCTGCTACGATTGCCGGGCGCATTCTGGAAAAGGCGGAACTGAGTACGGTTCGGCTCGAAGATGAAAAACGTGCCGCGCTGGAGGCGTTTCTGGAAATTGATGCGAGCCTTGATGAGGCGGCAAAAGCTGTAAGCGCTTTTGAGAAATCCCACGGCATGGAATTGCCTCATGCGGCACAAACCCTTGAAGCACTCGCATCAACGTTGGGCGGCAATTCCGGCTCGGCGCTGTTCCGTGCAAGCTTTGGCCGCAGGCTCGATTATTACACAGGCCTCGTGTTCGAGATTTACCGCAATGGCCTCGAAAAACCGATTGTCGGCGGCGGGCGCTATGATCATCTGATGACCCTGCTCGGGTCTGAAAAGGAAATTCCTGCCGTAGGATTTGCAGTCTGGGTGGACAGGCTCGGAGGTGCGCCATGACACTGACGATTGCACTCCCCTCCAAAGGACGGTTGAAAGAAAAGGCCGTTGAACTGTTTGGCAATGCGGGCTTTGAGCTGAAACTGCCGGAAGATGAACGCAGTTATCAGGGTTCGTTACAGGGTGTGCCGGGCATGGATGAGGGAATCGATGTTGCCTTTCTTTCCGCTTCCGAAATTGCCCGTGAACTGATCAATGGCAACGTGCATGCGGGGATTACCGGAGAAGACCTCGCGCGCGAAACCATCGCCAATGCGGACGACTATCTCGAATTTGCTGTCAGATTGGGCTTCGGCCATGCCAATGTGGTGATTGCCGTGCCGCAAGCCTGGATGGATGTGGAATCAATGGCCGATCTTGATGATGTGGCTGCCGAGTTCCGTTCCCGTCACGGCAGGCGTCTGCGGATCGCAACCAAATACTGGAACCTGACGCAAGGCTTTTTTGCAGGGCACGGCATAGCCGTTTACCGGATTGTCGAGAGCCTTGGGGCAACCGAGGCTGCTCCAGCAGCAGGTCAGGCCGATGCGATTGTCGATATCACATCGACCGGTTCCACCTTGCGGGCAAACGGCCTGAAAATTTTATCCGACGGTGTCATATTGAAGTCGGAAG
Organism: Pseudomonadota bacterium; assembly: GCA_039189355.1. Classification (GTDB taxonomy): domain Bacteria; phylum Pseudomonadota; class Alphaproteobacteria; order Rhizobiales; family Rhizobiaceae; genus JAALLB01. The sequence continues at coordinate 846 of JBCCYR010000451.1, read as the reverse complement.
CAAACTTTATTCTTTCCAGGACTGCAGAGCTAAAGCCGTCTGAGCGGGAATGTCTTGTTGCAATCAGCAGCAGATTGGCCGAGGTTGCCGTAAAGTAAGATGATTCGAAGTGCCTTAAGGCAAAAGGGGAGTGAGATGGATCACAAGATGAACCGTAGAAAGTTTCTTGGCCTGGCCGCAGCAGGCAGTCTGGCAGCTCCGGCAATTCTGACCGCGACCCGCGTCAATGCTGCTGAAGTTGAGAAAATGGCAGGCCAGTTGCTGGTTCCGGGTTTCCCGGGTTCAACCCCTGACTCAAAGTCAGCCAAGGCACTTGCCAATCATATCTCTAGTGGCCGGGCAGGGGGCGCTCTTTTCCTGCGCCACAATGTGAAAAGCGGTGCAAACACAAAAGCGACGGCCCGTGCATTCATCGCTGCCAACCGCCAGAGCTTGCTCGCAATTGATCAGGAAGGCGGCAAGGTTCAGCGCCTTGGCAAAAAACACGGGTTTACAGCGATCCCGACTGCCCAGTGGGTGGCGGGCAACAAATCCGTTGCCGAAGCAAAGGCACTTTATGCAAAAGCGGGACGCGAATTGCGCGCTGCCGGTTTCAATCTCAACATGGCACCTTCTGTTGACATCCACGACCCGAAAAACCCGGTGATCGGCAAATATGGCCGTGGTTTCTCAACCGATGTGGAACGGATCTCCGCCTATGCTGGTGCCTTTGTAGATGGGTTCGCGGCGGCGGGCGTTGCCTGTTCACTCAAGCATTTTCCCGGTCATGGTTCTTCGCGCGGCGACAGTCATGACGGCTTTGTTGATATTACGAATACTTGGAGCAAGGACGAACTGGTTCCGTTT
>JBCCYR010000450.1:0-2575 GCA_039189355.1 Pseudomonadota bacterium | reverse complement strand
GTTGGTGAGAAACCTGACGTCTCACAACACTTGAGCTACCTGCAAAGAGGTTTTCATATGGTGGTTCCAGCCCGTGCCAGAGTTCCTCAACCTCTACAAGTTCCACGCCTTTCATGTTGGCGAGTGTTCTTTTGACCGAACGCGCAGACATGCCAATGCGCAAGCCGCGTGTGCCAAGCTTCAGCAATGCCCAGCGCTGTGGCGGGGTCATATTATCCAGCATTTCAACAAGGTATTGGCGGATTCCCTCCTTGCCACGTGATTTGAACTCCTCAATGATCTCTGTAAGACCCGGCAGTTTTTTCAACAGAACCGGATTTTCTGAAACGGGCCAGGAAAGAGCGATGGTTTCCGAGAGTTCACCCACATAATCGTAGGAGAGCGCAAACAGTTCCTCATCCATGCGCTCAATGATCAGGTTTTTCGACAAGTTGCGTTTGAAGAGGTCAAAGCTAAGCGTTCCGGCAATCGCCGCCAATGCCCAGCCGCGGTCCGGATCAGGTGTACCGGCAAGGTAGGTTGCCAGAATGCGCTCCTTGCCCAAATTGGAATTGGTGAAATATAGATCGTCGAGTAATTGGGCGAATTTTTCCACTATTCTGCCTCCTCTTCCCGTCCGATCAAATCAAGGGCCTTGGCACGGATACCCCGTTTGGTGAGCTCATGCTGAAGTGCATCCACCCGTCCGTGGGTAATCCAGACATCACTCGCGCCGGTTTCCTCACATGTGCGGATCAGGTCTTGCCAGTCAGCATGATCGGAAACAATCAGGGCCATTTCCGCCCGGCGTTGGCGAGCGCGGGCCCTGATCTGCATCCAGCCTGAAGCCATGGCGGGTATCGGGTCGGGCAGTGTTCGGCTCCAACGATCAGCAAGCGAACCGGGCGGACATAACACTACTCTGCCACGCAACTGTTCGCGATCCTTTCCCTTCAAGTCACTCACCGGCACCCATGCGCCAAAATCCAATCCGTAACCTTCATACATCTCAGTCAGTTTTGTAAGGGCACCATGGAGATAAAACGGATGTTCATAACCTGCCTCCCGCAAGGCAATCATGACACGCTGGCATTTCCCGAGCGCGTAGACGCCAACCAGATGCGTACACTCCGGAAACGCTTCCAGTGAACGCATGACCTTGCCGATTTCGTTTTCCAGTGGCGGATGGGAAAAGACAGGGAGTGCGAAAGTTGCTTCCGTGACGAACACATCGCAAGGCACAACTTCAAACGGCATGCAGGTCGGATCAGCATGGCGCTTGTAGTCACCGGAGATTACGATCCGCTGCCCTTGATGTTCGAGCACAACCTGCGCACTGCCAAGAATATGGCCGGCAGGTGCCAGCCATAGCGTAACATTGCCCGGCAATTCCATAACTTCGCCAAGGCCAAGCTCAGTAACGCTTTCCGGTGTATCCTCCGGATAACGCGTTCTCATGATCGCAATGGTTTCCGGTGTCGCGATAACTTGCTGATGCCCCGGTCGCGCGTGGTCTGCATGCCCGTGTGTTACTATTGCCCGTACGACAGACTGGTGTGGATCAACGTAAGTATCTGCCGGAATGCAATACAGCCCTTCCGGACGAACCTGCATCCAGGATTCAACAGGATTTGAGATTGAGTTCGCAGACACACTTTCAAGGTAGTGTTTTGTCGTTAATAATCAAATCGCCTTTTAATGCTCTATGCCACCAAACTTTCATGTGTTTTCTGAATTGCAAGTGCCACAAGAGCAGCTTCTCTTCCCTTTTCAATAAAGTGGGTCTGGAAGATTTCGCGGTGGTGCTGTGTTTCCTGATATTGGTGTGGTGTCAATGATATGGACAGTATCGGAACTTCGGTTTCAAGTCCTGCCTGCATAAGGCCGTTTACAACAGCCTGTGCAACAAATTCGTGCTTATATATACCGCCATCTACCACAAACGCGGCTGCCGCAATTGCTGTGTACTGGCCACTATCAGCAAGTCTTTTTGCAAGCAACGGCATTTCAAAAGCGCCGGGAACATCAAAAACGTCTATCTGATTTTCCGGAATGATTTCGCAAAACCCGTCCAGGGATCGATCTACAATGTCTGAATGCCACTTTGCTTTGATGAATGCATATTGGGTGTGTGTCATTGTAACCTCCTTAGTTTGTAACAGACACGTCACCCAAGGCGATCACGACAAGACGCGCGCATCCTGTGCACCGTCTTAATCGTCCTCTTTCATCCGGACTATAACCGTCGGCTCAGGCCTCTCACCTGATCTGCTTGACCCTTTTCAATATAACACAAAGAAAAGGCGCTCGCGGGCTCACAACAAGAATTGCATACCGCCGGTGGGGAGTTTCACCCCGCCCTGAGAATACCCCACCTATAAATCAATTTTTTAACCGCGTTCAAGCAGAACCGACTAGAATTCAAGTGCTTCAGACAGTATCGGTAAGCCATGACCAGTTTAACAATAACCCGCCCGGATGATTGGCACCTACATCTGCGCGATGGCGCGATGTTAAAGGCCGTTTTACCTGAAACCGCACGCCACTTTGCCCGCGCGATCATCATGCCAAACCTCGTGCCCCCTGTGGTCACTGC
>JBCCYR010000449.1:0-2598 GCA_039189355.1 Pseudomonadota bacterium | reverse complement strand
TCACGTTTTCCAGAATAATTCTACTCTCACCCCTTTGAAATTTGATATAGGAATATAATCATATGTTGTCCTTGAAGGAGGATGTTTTGGAAGCCAGCAATGCGAAGTTATGCGGCACCCCATTTATTAAGTTCCAGTGTCAGATGAAGGAAGCAAACACTCGTAAAGGCATGAGAGTAGAGCCTCATGACAAACGACAAGCCAGTCTTTTGGTCAAGGCAACAATCCAGATTGTAGCCATGGCGTTTGAACTTGATTCCCAGACTATCATGGTGCCGCAACGAGGTGTCGCAAGGATTGCCAGAGCGCGTCAGGTTGCCTGTTATTTGCTGCATACCAGTCTTTCCATGTCATTGATCGAGATTGGACGGGCTTTCTCAAAAGACCGTACGACCATTGGTCATGCTTGCCGGCTGGTCGAAGACTTGAGAGACGAACCGGCATTCGATGACCGGATTTCTGAACTGGAGAAAACCCTGCATCTCATCAAAGACCTTGCCAATATTGATTTGTGAGAACCAGATGAACCAGAAAACCACAGCGCCCGGCAAGGCCAAAAAGCAATGGCTCAGACTTGCCAAACTGCTGTCATCGCGTACCCGGAAAGGTCTTCCAGTCGCAGTTCTGGAAGACAAGATAGCCATAAGACATAATGTGCGAACCCATCACTTTCCTCTCAATCTTGTCAGGCACATGATTGAGAAAGGAGAAATTCGGCAAGAAAGCAACAACCTGAAGCTGACAGACCAAGGTTTGTTCCAATTACGAACTGGTCTCGGCTTGTCAGCCGAAGTCATCAATCCGAATGCAAACTCGCAAGTTGCAGGAAATACGCCAACAAAAGGAGTTTCATTCAATACAAGTGAATCTCCCCTGATGCGATTGTATTACCGCAAGCAAAAAGACGGTTCATCGTATATCTCCGATAATGAATTTCGTGCCGGGGAACGGTTGCGAGCCTATTTTGAACGGGGCCAACTGCAACCGAAAATATCAGCAAGTTTGAGCGAATCCGTTGGCAGAACGAAAGCTGGCTCGCATTTGACAAGCGACATTTCAGATTTTGCGCTGGATGCAAGAAAGCGGTTGGATATCGCAATCGATTTCCTCGGTCCGGAACTTGCCGGGGTTGCTATCGATATTTGTTGCTTTTTGAAAGGATACGAGCTGGTTGAAAGGGAACGGCAATGGCCACCAAGATCAGCAAAGCTCATGCTGCGGACTGCGCTTTCCCTGTTGGCCAAACACTATGGTTTTGAAAGCCCAAAAACTTCTGCAATGTCTTCCATGAGATCGTGGGGTTCGGATGACTACCGTCCAGTGATTTCCTGAACTGTATCAGGCAGCGTTCGCAGCCCGCGCATCGGCCTTGATACGCTCAACGAGTGAATTCAGGCCATTTGAGCGCTGTGGTGTAATATGTTCGGAAAGATCAATACGGTCGAAGATTTCTTTTTCATTGGTAATGAGTATCTCCGATGCCCGCTTTCCTGAAAATATTGCGAAGGCGATTGCGATAAGCCCGCTTACAATATGCGCATCAGATGCACCTGAAAAATGAAGAACAGGGTCGGGCTCGTCAGATTTTGTTGATATCACCCAGACTTGGCTTACACATCCTTGAACCTTGTTTTCCCTTGTCCTGTGTTCTTCAGGCAGGGCTTCCAACATGCCGCCCAGTTCTATGAGATACTTGTAGCGGTCATCCCAGTCGTCAAGGAATTCAAAGTTTTCGGTAATCTCGTCAATGCTCATATATGGCTCGGCGTTAGTGGGTTCGCACTGCCTATATATAAAAGCCATTCAAAACAAAACAGGCCCAAACCTGTTTCCTTTGAGTTAATTGTTGGGACTGATTGTCTCTGCCTGGACCTGTTGTTCAGCAGGAACGTGCTCAATACGGCTCATGATGTTCGATGACACAGATTGAACAATCTGGCTGCCTGTCTCACAGGTTTCAACATTACGGTCACAAAAGCTGCTTACGTCCGTATAGACCGAATTGGCAGCATGGAAGAGGTCAATGGAAGAAATTTCCACGCCTCGCACGCCCAGGGTCTCATTGTTTTCATCGATTGGCCAAAGCGCACCGGCAAGGCCAATTGCAAGCATTAATCTGATCATGTCCCACCTGTTTTTTGCATACATATACACAAGCCGGATTAAGATGGCGGAACGGCTGATCCTGGAAATTGAATAAAATTTTACAGGGCTGATTAAGCACAGTTTTGAAACATTCTGTTTACCATGTGTGTAAATACAAGCTGAAAACCGTGCTTTCAGTCGCACTTGCTGGTCTCGGATGCCGATAATTTAGTATTCCATTAAATACGTTATGTAACCAATTTCCGTATGTTGAATGACGGATTTTGTATTGAGTAACGCAACCAGACATCAATGGACTATTTTGCAAACGGCGTTTTCGGAGGCTCCATCTAAAAGAGACCGGAAAACTGCTTCAGGTTGCGCTTGTATGGACCCAAGCAGGTTTGAGTCTTTTGAGCGGTTGCCAGGGATGGCATCGGTTCACAAGCTGAGTGGTGAGGCAATCTGGGTTTCTGAAAAGTCTTTGGGGGTTATCTGCCTTGAGCCTGCCAG
>JBCCYR010000448.1:0-2601 GCA_039189355.1 Pseudomonadota bacterium | reverse complement strand
GTCGGGGATACTGTATCCTCCATCCATGTCGAATAAAAAAAATAAGAAAGATTGGCTGATGGCGGAGAAAGCACAGAATCTTCAAGATGCGTTTTTGAATGAAGTAAGAAAGCAGAAAATTCCCCTTACCATTTTTCTGGTCAATGGTGTCAAACTCAACGGTGTAGTGAGTTGGTTTGACAATTTTTGTGTTCTCCTGCGAAGGGACGGAATCTCCCAACTCGTATACAAGCACGCAATATCGACTATAATGCCGGGAGCGCCCGTGTTGATGGGCAATTCTTCAGAAGAAGAAAAAAGTGACTAAGCTGCTGTTCTTGAACAGTCTCAAGGTGATACAAGATTGACAGATCCCGCAAAAGGGAAAACCGAAAAATTTCAATGGACTGCGGAAGAAGCGCAAAAACCTGAACGTGCGCTCGTTCTTGTACCGGAATTTGACACCCAAAATGACCGTTCGCGCAATGCGCGTGTCGAGGAGGCGAGGGGCCTTGCGCACGCAATTTCTCTCGACGTGATCGATGCAGGCATTGTTCCGGTAAAACAGATAAAGCCTGCTACCCTATTCGGTACGGGGAAGGTGGATGAAGTGACCGGTATCGTGAAGGCCAATGATATCGGCCTTGTGATTGTCGATCATTCCATCAGTCCCAAACAACAACAGAATCTTGAAAAGGCATGGAACTGCAAGGTACTTGACCGGACAGGTCTGATACTGGAAATTTTTGGGGAGAGGGCACAAACCAAGGAAGGCAGGTTACAAGTAGAACTCGCCCACCTGAACTATCAAAAGGGCCGCCTCGTACGTTCCTGGACCCACCTTGAAAGACAGCGCGGCGGCCTGGGCTTTGTAGGGGGGCCGGGTGAAACGCAGATTGAAGCTGACCGCCGCCTCATTCAGGAGCGGATTAACCGCCTTGAACGTGATCTGGAGAAAGTCCGCAAAACACGCCAGCTTCATCGTAGCAAACGCCAGAAAGTACCGCATCCGGTCGTGGCACTTGTGGGATATACGAACGCAGGCAAATCCACCTTGTTTAATTACCTGACCGGATCGAGCGTAATGGCAAAGGATTTGCTTTTCGCAACGCTTGACCCAACCTTGAGACAGCTAAACCTGCCCAAGGGAACGAAAGTGATACTGTCTGATACGGTTGGTTTCGTTTCAAACCTTCCGACCCATTTGGTGGCAGCTTTCCGCGCTACACTGGAAGAAGTTATTGAAGCGGACCTGATTTTGCATGTGCGTGACATTTTTCACGAAGACAGTGCAGCGCAGGCCAAGGATGTTTACGACATTCTTTCCCAACTTGGAGTGGAAGAAGAGGGTCATGGCCGCACCATTGAAGTATGGAACAAGGTGGACTTACTAACAGCAGAACAACTCGAAGCTTTGTCCGGACGCCAGCAGAACGGCAACAGCCCGGTGCTGATTTCAGCAATTACGGGTGAGGGGACCGGTGAATTGCTTGACCTGGTGGAACAGCACATTGCAGGGTCAGATGACGTAGTAGAAGTATTGCTGCCGGTTGATCATATGGGGACACTTCCTTCAATATATGAAAATGCACACATTATTGAGCGGAACGACCTTGAAGATGGTTCTGTCAATCTCCTGATCAGGGCAGGGAGCGAGTATCGCCGGCAACTTTCAGAATTTGTCGTCTGATACTTGTGCTTTGTTTTTGGCTTCCTGCCAAAGCGTCTCCATCTCCTCCAGGCTTGCTTCCTCCAGTGATTTTCCCGCTTCTTTCAATTGCCGTTCGATATGGGCAAAACGCTTCCTGAACTTGATGTTGGTGTTTCGCAATGCAAACTCGGGCTCTGTATCAAGATGGCGGGCCAGATTTGCAACGGCAAACATGAGGTCACCAAGTTCTTCTCTTGCGGATAAAACATCGCCTGCGTCCATCTCAGCTTCCATCTCATCTATTTCCTCACGGATTTTGGCAATGACTGCTTTCGGATCATCCCAGTCAAAACCGACTTTGGCTGCCTTTTTCTGTAGCTTGATCGCTGAAGTAAGGGCAGGGAGCGTTTGCGGCACATTATCAAGAATTGAATCCTGACTGCTCTTGGGCGGCAACCCGTTTTGCATGCGCAGTGCGTCTGCTTCCGCCTTTTCTTCAGCCTTGATGCGCTCCCAAGTTCCTTTTGCCATGCCTTTGGCCGAATATTCAGCAGCACTTGCGTCTTCAGTACCAAATACATGCGGGTGGCGGCGTATCATTTTGGAAGTGATGCCTTCCACGACATCCCCGAAATCAAAATACCCGGCCTCTGATGCCATTTGCGCGTGATAAACCGATTGCAGCAGAAGATCGCCGAGTTCAAGGCGCAGATCTTCCATATCGTCGCGTTCTATGGCATCGGCAACTTCATAAGCTTCTTCCACCGTGTAAGGGGCGATCGTCTTGAAATTCTGATCCAGATCCCAAGGGCATCCGGTTTCCGGCGTCCTCAATGCGGCCATGATTTCCAGAAGCCTTGATATATCACGGGAGGGGGTCATCTGATCAAATTCCTGCAAGGTATAATTGTCTTGAAAAAAACAGCTTTCGCTTTAACCTATGAATGCCAGTTTTAAAGTGTTTTGTGGAG
>JBCCYR010000447.1:0-2601 GCA_039189355.1 Pseudomonadota bacterium | reverse complement strand
GTTCTCTGCAATCTGGCGGACCATCTTGAAACACTTCTCAGTCGCCTCGGAACCCGAATTCGAATAATAGACGCGGCTCATGCCCGGCATTTTTTCAATCAGTCTCTCTGCAAAAAGTGCACCGGGTATCGAACCCATGCTGCCGGCGAAATAATTCATTTTCACCAGTTGGTCGCGGACCGCATCCGCAATGCTTTCGCGGCCATAGCCGACGTTTACGGTCCACACGCCACCAGAAACAGCATCCAGATGTTCACGGCCTGCCTGGTTCCACACACGCAGTCCCTTGCCTTCAACGATGATCAGCGGATCCGCGGCATCGAACTTTGAATGGTTGGTAAGATGATGCCATATATGGGCTTTGTCAGCTTCAACAACATGGCTGATATCATTTGTATTGAGCATTTCGTTCATGGTGATGTTTCCTTCAAAACAAGACGCAACAATTATGTGATGTTCATTTCAACAGAAAAGTCTCAAAATGCCTAGTGGGCGCAATGGTGCCAGAAGGGCAATTCCGGGGAACCAGAATTCCTGTTGCAAGTTCAACAACATAATAGGCAGACGCGTTGAAGCGGCTCACAGAACACACGTTATCTGCACCGAGAAATGATTCTGCAAAGCGATAGAAGCTTATTAATCAATAAATTCTGCCGCTTATCGCAGCGCGCATCAGACGTAAATACTGTTTTAGAGGGGAGATGACTGGAGGAGCGGTCAAAATGCGATTACCCTCTCTTCGCGCAATTTTAAGCATGGGCCTAACCAGGCACAAAACCAAAAACACAGGCCTTACACCAACCGGTAACACCCTGATCGCTGCATCAGCAGAACGCAAATGACTATCAGCAAGGTCAATCAAGTCAGCCAGAATTTGGAGATGCTTGTCGCCAACAGGGTTTTCAAACCACTCATTGCGACTGATTGATTGAGCATCCAGAACGCCTGAAGGAAAAAAGAGTTTTCCCTGCGAACGATGCTTTGCGATATGGACGAGTAATCTGGACATGCCGAATGCCATCCCGGCATGTCCACATGCATCAGCAAGTTCTGTTGATCTTTCTGCGCCGGCACAGAGGGCCGCCATCTGGAAAAGCGACGATGAAGTCTCCCCCAGATATCCCTCAAAACTTCCCATGTCCGGCATCGGGTCGTGATAAAGATCAAATGCCCTGGCATCGAGACAGGCGTTAAAGACTTCACGTGGAAGGTTATGCCTGTCAATCACCGAGACAAGAGAGCGGGCAAGCGGTCCCGAGCCAGCATTGTCTCCCGATTTGACAAGATCACGCCACCACTGCAACCGGATTTCACCGAGCGTGGGCTCAGAAACAATGTCCGGAATGCGTGATATTTCAGCGTCAAACAGCCAAAGGCTGGCAATGTCACTGCGAACCTCTTGCGGAAGGTAGAGAACTGCCAGATATCGCTCAGGATCGAGCGTCTTGAGTGTCTTTAGAATATATTCGGAGTCGCTGCTCATCACACAGCGAGAAACGCGGCAGCAACTGATCTGCCTTCCGATATCAGTACGTTATAGGTTCTCACTGCAGCTCCTGTCGCCATCGGATCAGCAGAAATTTGAGCCTCTCTCAACCTTGTCCGCAAATCCGGCTTGAGCGGAACCAGATCAGTCCCGGAGCCAACAAGAAGGATTTCGATATCTTCTGCCTCGGAAAACAGTTTTTCAAAATTACCAACCGTCAGATCATCCGGCTTTGAAACATCCCAACCGTATATGCCGGAAGGAAGGCAAAGAAGACTTCCGCGATGAGACATGTCAGCAAACCGGAAACCGCCATTTCCATAAGCATCTATCGGCGCGCGGCCCGGAAAGTGAGCTTCCCGGATTTCTATACCTCGCGGATTGTCGTCCATATTGCTTTATTCCGGCAGCTGGACAGGCATCGTGCCTGCTGTGGCCTGTTTTTCTGCATCAATCTTTTCTTTTTCGTCACCGCCGACAACCTGTCCGGGACGCAGGTTAAACAGTATGAGCAATGGTGCAGCAACAAAGATGGATGAATAAGTACCGACAAACACCCCGAAGATCATCGCGAATGTGAACGAAGCAAGCACTTCTCCACCCAGGAAATAAAGAGAGAACAGGGCAAGCAATGTGGTCACCGATGTCAGGATCGTCCGCGACAGCATCTGGTTAATCGACATGTCGATAACGTCGGCTACCGGACGTTTTTTGTATTTACGCAAGTTTTCACGAATCCGGTCATAAACAACCACCGTGTCGTTCAGGGAGTAGCCCACAATCGTAAGAAGTGCCGCAATTGTCGGAAGCGCAAACTCAAGTTGCAGCAACGAGAATATACCGATCGTCAGCAATACGTCATGCAGGGTTGCCAACACAGCACCAATCGCAAACTGCCACTCAAACCGTATCCAGATATAGGCCATGATGGCAATGAGCGCCGCAATAACAGAAATTGTGCCCGCAATACGCAATTCATTGGATACTGTCGGACCAACAACTTCAACACGGCGGAAATCATAGTCTTCTTCCAGAACGGCCCGAACCAGCGATTCCGCACTTTGCTCGGCACTGTCTCCAAGTCCCTGGCTTTCTATGCGAACCAGAATGTCCTG
>JBCCYR010000446.1:0-2606 GCA_039189355.1 Pseudomonadota bacterium | reverse complement strand
TTGCCGAAAAGCCAAGCCCGCGCGCAACCACGACCGAGATGCATGCGGCAGTAATTGATGCCGCAAAGCTTTGACGACTGGAGCGCGCCTGTCCAGAAAAAGCAAGAATCATGAACACATAGGCAAATGGCCACAGCATTTCTGAAAAACGTTCGTGGATCTGACTTCTGTACCTTCCGGGATTTGATTTGAATACTGGGTCGTTTGGATCAGGGTACAACAATTCAAGCGTATTGCGCTCCTTCGCTCTTACGGGTTTGAGTACCGCATTTCCGGAAAAACTGGATAAATCAAAAATATAGGACTGGTATTTTACCAGAGTAACCGTGCCATCTTTACGGTTGGTCTGTTGTATTTCCCCATCCTTCAGCTTTAGAAAAGACCCTGCGGCGGTGCGGGTAACGATCCCCTCATTGGCGGAGTAGATAATTGAAACATCGTCGTCCCGGTCGTCCGATATCAGTACGCCATAAAGGATGCCACCGGCGCCGCGCTTTGCAACATGGAAGGTAAGACCGTTTTCGATTGTGTTGAATGTTCCCTCCCGGATGATCAGTGAAACGAGATCCGCACGCATTTCGGTCACAAAATCCTTCAGTTTCAGAAGACTTAGCGGTGAGAGTACATGCCCCATGAGGCCCACGAAAAGGCTGCAAATAAGAGCCAGAATTATGAGAGGCTTTGATATGCGCCAGTTTGATGAACCGCTTGCACTCACTACAACGAGTTCCGAGTTCGTATTCATGGCATTGATTGTATAGACCGTGGAGAGCAACAGAGCGACCGGGATGATTGCAAGAATGAGGTTGGGAACTGCAAGCGTTGTCAGGGAGAGAAACGTGAATATCGTTTGGCCATTGGCGGTTACGACATCAATTTCCCGCAATGCCTGAACAATCCATACTACACCGGAAAGCGAACCCAGGATCACAAGGGCAGCGAGTCCGGCTTTGCGGAATATGTATCGCTCGATGAGATTCATAATGATTCCCGGGGTTACAGATTGCCCACATGTAAATGACGCAAAACAGCATACATCAAGGCCGCTGATTCCGCCGATGGAATACAGTTACCACAATCTTAAAACTATGGCTTATAATTGGCTAAAAATTGACCAAAATACACGGTTTAAAAATCGTTAACATCGCTAATAGGCGCAGATTTGCGGGGCAGATTGTTAAATTTCATTTGATCACACTCGACAGATGCAACGAATCCTCTAAATCTTTGAAATAATCATCCTTTTCTTCCCGTTGATTGCGGGCAAATTTCCGGAGGTTTTATGGCCAAACTCCCCACAATCACAATCTCGAAGAATTCAGAGCCTTCAACAGCGTTGACCGTTGTTATAATGCCTGAGGAAGGCAAGTTACCGCCGCTGGTAGCCTCTCACCCAGCTGCCGGCATTATTGAACGTGCAATTGAAGTTGAAGAATTCAAACGCAAAAAGGGCTCAACACTTCAGGTTATCAATCCTGATGGAGCCGTTGAGAAGTTCATTCTTGTCGGTTGCGGTTCACCAGAAGCTGCTTCCGAAACCGATTGGTTGAAAGTGGGTGGAAAGATTTTTGCCCAGGCTGGAAAAGCTGAAAAACTTGCCTTGATCACACAAACTGCCAATTCAAAAAATGCTGTTTCTCCGAGTGCGGTTGCAGCCATTGCTGCTGGCATAAAGCTGCGAGCCTACAGGTTTGATGATTATCTGACCAAAGGCCGGGAAGCAGACAAAAAACCGAAGAAAGCAGTCAGGATTTCAATCGGTACAGACGAACTTGCCGCCACAAAGCGCGAATGGTCACGCATGGATGGTGTGACCGATGGCGTTTTGCTTGCACGTCAACTGGTTAATGAACCGGCCAACATATTGGGACCTGTGGAATTTGCCAAACATGCTCAGAAACTCAAGGACCTGGGTGTGAAAGTTCAGGTGTTGGGCGTGCCGGAGATGAAAAAACTTGGCATGAATGCGCTTTTGGGTGTTTCACAGGGTTCAGCCAATAACCGGCAAGCCCGGATGGCCATTATGCAGTGGGATGGCGGAAAAAAAGGCGAAAAGCCGGTCGCGTTTATCGGGAAAGGCGTGGTTTTTGATACAGGCGGCATTTCCCTGAAACCCGGTGGCGGCATGGAAGACATGAAAGGCGATATGGGTGGCGCTGCAGCGGTAACCGGACTCATGCATGCCCTCGCAGCCCGCAAAGCCAAGGCAAATGTTGTTGGTATCATCGGCTTGGTGGAGAACATGCCCGATGCCAATGCCCAGCGCCCAGGCGATATAGTAACCTCAATGTCCGGGCAAACCATTGAAATCATTAACACAGATGCAGAGGGCCGTTTGGTGCTGGCAGATGCTCTTTGGCATTGTCAGAAGAAATTCAAACCCAAGTTCATGATCAACCTGGCAACGCTCACAGGAGCCATCCTGGTGGCACTTGGCAAGGAATATGCAGGTATTTTCTCCAATGACGACGAATTGGCAGGCAACCTTTTCAAGGCCGGCGAACTAACCGATGAAAAAGTCTGGCGTCTTCCATTGCATGAAGAATATGACAAGCTGATTGATACCAAAAATGCAGATATGAAAAACACCGGGGGACGCCTTGCCG
>JBCCYR010000445.1:0-2609 GCA_039189355.1 Pseudomonadota bacterium | reverse complement strand
TTTTCCAGAAAAAACTCGCTGACATGCAGACCGAGATCGCACTCGGATTGCAGGGTTCATTGAGGGTGGGCCGATTGATGGATGAAGGCCGGGCAGCGCCGGAGATGATTTCAATCGTCAAACGCAACAATTGTGGCAAGGCGCTTGATATTGCCCGTCAGGCCCGTGACATGCATGGCGGAAATGGTATTCAGGCCGAATACCATGTGATCCGGCATGCAGCCAATCTGGAAACCGTGAATACTTATGAAGGAACCCATGACGTTCATGCATTGATTCTTGGCCGTGCCCAGACGGGCATTCAGGCCTTTTTCTGATCAAATGCAATCATGAACGTTAAAAGTGCCAGAACCCGTAACCTGATTGCATGGGTTTCGATGCTTTTGATCGGAACGTTGTGGGGCGGTACAATTCCACTCTCCAAGATTTCTGTTTCAACAGGACATCAGCCATTCGGGCTGATTTTCTGGCAGCTTGTTATCGGGGTAATTTTACTTGGTCTCGTTCTTCTTTTTCGTGGATGGAGACCCCGTCTCAACCGTGAGCTTCTGTTTTACTTTCTGGTGATTGCAGTCTGCGGAACGCTATTGCCGAACGGCACATCTTATCTGGCGCAACAACATCTGCCTGCCGGTGTTATGGCAATTGCGATTGCAACCGTGCCGATGTTTGCCTTTGCACTGGCGCTTTCCGTGCGTCTTGAAAGGTTTGACATTAGACGAATGTTTGGAATTCTTGTTGCATTCTTTGCAATGCTTCTCATTGCTGCACCTGAAACAAGTCTGCCGGATTCCAGCAAGGCCGTTTTTGTTTTGGTGGCACTGGTTGCCCCGTTTTTTTACGGCATAGAAGCCAACTATATTGCAACGCACAAACCTGAAGGAGTTGATCCGGTTTCAACGTTGTTCATGGCATCCTTGCTCGGGATGACTATTGCGTTGCCGGTTTCGCTATCAACAGGACAATGGATTGATCCGTTTCAGCCGTGGGGTGCAGCGGAATGGTCCCTGATTGCCGCGTCGATCATCCATGCAATTACCTATTGTGCATTCATTTGGCTGGTTGGATTTGGTGGCCCCGTTTTCAGCGTACAAACGGCATACCCTGTGACATTATCCGGCGTTTTTCTGAGTATAGTGTTTTTGGGTGAAGGCTATTCAGGCTGGATATGGACTGCCTTGGTGCTGGTCATCATAGGCCTGGCGTTGGTCCAGCCAAAACTGGAAGACCTGCAAACGGAGGAAGCAAATGCCTGAGATTTCTGCAAACGAACATCCGAAAAAACACGTCGAAGTGAACGGCAAGCAGATGGCGTATGTCGAACTTGGAACAGGAAACCCCGTTGTATTCCTGCACGGCAATCCGACATCCTCCTATCTCTGGCGTAATATCATGCCTTATGTCTCCGATACGCACCGGGCAATTGCTCCGGACCTCATCGGCATGGGAGATTCGGAAAAGCTCGATAATCCCGGGCCTGACAGTTACCGCTTTGTCGAACACCGCGAATACCTCAACGGTTTTCTGGATGCGGTGGTTCCGGATGGTGAGGTTGTTCTGGTAATCCATGACTGGGGGTCTGCACTCGGGTTTGACTGGGCGCGACGCAATGCTGACCGTGTGAAAGGCATCTGTTTCATGGAAGCAATTGTTGGGCCTGTCAAAAGCTGGGATGACTGGCCGGAAGCGGCGAAGGAGATTTTCCAAAGTTTTCGTTCGCCGGCAGGTGAAAGCATGATTCTTGAAAAGAACCTGTTCATTGAAGCGGTTTTGCCTGGTTCCATCCTGCGCAAGATGACGGATGAAGAAATGTCAGTTTACCGCCGTCCGTTTGAAAATGCGGGAGAAGACCGTCGCCCGACTTTGACATGGCCACGGCAAATTCCGATTGAAGGCGAGCCCGAAGATGTAACGCAGATTGTTTCGGACTATGCAGCATGGCTGCCGGAAACAGAGTTCCCCAAATTGTTCATAGATGCAGATCCCGGTGCAATTCTGCTCGACAAGGCACGTGGATTCGTCCGTTCGTGGAAGAATGTTACGGACATAACCGTAAAGGGTAGCCATTTCATTCAGGAAGACAGTCCGCATGAGATCGGAGAAGCTTTGAAGAAGTGGATAGGGATTATGGAGTGAGCCTTACCGTATTTTTGGTTGTTATTTCTGCAGCGTTTCTTCATGCCGCGTGGAATGCCGCGGTCAAGGGAAGTAATGACAAATTACTAGGCATGACAGCCGTCGTCTTTGGCCACATGATCCCCGCTGCAATTGCATTGATGATTGTGGAATTGCCTTCTGCTTCAAGTCTTCCTTACATGATCGGCGGGCTTGTCTGTCATTTTGGCTATCAGTTGTTTCTGCTGTCAGCCTATCGGGTCGGTGATTTCACACAGGTTTATCCGATCGCACGCGGAACCGGTCCTTTGATCGTAACGCTGGTTTCCGTGATGTTTCTCGGGATCCATTTAGCAAGTCATGAACTCATTGCGATAGGCCTCATTGTTCTGGGAATTATGGCTTTAAGCATTGTGCGGCAGGGTGATGGTTTGAGAAATCCGAAAGCGGCCGGCATGGCTTTCATCACGGGCTGTTTTATAGCAGGCTACTCG
>JBCCYR010000444.1:0-2632 GCA_039189355.1 Pseudomonadota bacterium | reverse complement strand
GGAGAATTAGGGGTTATCCCTTGAACCCGCCACCATCCAGAAATGCCTGTTCGGCGGGCGTGGTGTGCCGTCCCATAACCGGGTTGCGGTGAGGGAAACGGCCAAAGCGCTGAATGATTTCGCGATGTTCGAGGGCGGCTTTCATGCTCTCTTCCGAGTTTCGGATTGAATGCTGAAGCTGGACCGAAATCTCCTGCTCTGCAATGGATTCAGCGTGTTCGTAAGGCAGGTAGAAGAAAACACGCAAATCTTCGCGGCAATCCTTGTCCAGCCCTTTTGAGATTGCTGTTTCGGCTATCTCAAGCGCCTTTGCATCCTGCGCAAAGCTTTTGGCATCGCCGCGAAACATGTTGCGCGAGAACTGGTCGAGCACGATGATCAGCGCAAGGGCGCCATCCGCCGTTTCTGCCCAGTGATTAAGATTGTGCTTGCAAGCTTCTTCATGCGTTTTGCCAAAACGATCATGAATTTGTTGGTCGACTTCCTCGTTTCTGGTCCACCAGCCGTCATTGCCAAGGCTCGCCCAGAAGTCCAATACATCATTCGGTTCTATCAATTCCCGCATCTCCACCTTCATCCTGAGCTTGTCGCCTGTAACCCTCATCCTGAGCTTGTCGAAGGGCGAGGGTGGTCCGTATAATTCCTCGCCAATTCAGGCAAACTCTCATAATTTTGAGCAATCAATGCCTCTTTTTTCTTGCTGTTCCAACCTTTGATCTGCCGTTCACGTGCAATGGCTTCAGTAAGCCTGTCGTAAGTTTCTGTAAATACCAGTTTCACAGGACGACGTTTGTATGTGTATCCCTTATATATCCCATGATTGTGTTCCCAAATTCTGGCTTCGATGTTCTGTTTGGTCAGGCCTGTATAATAAGAGCCGTCCGAACACTTGAGTATATAAACAGTTGCCTCCATCACCTCCGTCCTTCGACAAGCTCAGGATGAGGGTGATGGGTATCACAACTTGTATCCCAAAGCTGGTAGCAACCATTACCCATCAAAATTTATCCCGAATTTTACCGCTTCGTTTCCGAATTTTTCCCGAACGTGATCAATCGCCCGTTCTGCATCTGCACGCTTTGCTGCATCCGGGTCAACCAGATCATAAGGGTCAGCGTTTTCATCCGGCCCCAGGGTCGAAACACCGATGCCAAGCAGGCGGAACTTGGTGCCATCCAGCTCCGGAAGCAAAAGATCGGAGCCGCTGCGGAAAATCCTGTCTTCCAGCTGTGTCGGATCAGGAATTTGTCGGGAGCGGGTGCGGGTTTTGAAGTCCGCCGTCTTGAGCTTCAGGGTGATTGTCTGTCCGGCAATGTGCTTTTTCTTCAAACGGCGGGAAACCCTTTCCGACAGCTTCCGCAACACAGGTAACAAATTTTCCGATGCTGAAACGTCATCTCCGAACGTGGTTTCCGCGCTGATGGATTTCGCACCACTGCCTGGGCTGACATGGCGGCTGTCTTCGCCCCTTGCCAGCCGCGCGAGATGCAATCCCATCGAACCGTAACGCCGGGCAAGTTCCGTTTCTTCCATGTCCTGAACAGTTGAGAGGTCAGTGATCCCGTCTTTTGCAAGCATTTTCTGGGTAACTTTGCCGACGCCCCAAACGATCGAAACAGGCTGTTTCCTCAGGAAAGAGAGTGCTTCCTGCTGGCCAATGACCGAAAAGCCGCGCGGCTTGTTCATGTCAGACGCAACTTTTGCAAGAAATTTGCAGTAGGAAAGGCCGATTGAAACGGTGAGTTCCATTTCTTCATGAATGCGCTTTGCCAGCCGAATTAGCATTTCGGCAGGACTCGCACCATGAAGGCGCTGGGTACCGCTCAAATCCAGAAATGCTTCGTCGATGGATAAGGGTTCGACCAGAGGCGTGAGTTCACGCATCACCTCCCGGATCTGATGGCCGGCTTCTGCATATTTTTCCATGTTCGGCTTGATGACCACGGCTTCCGGACATGCCTTCAGGGCCTTGAACATGGGTTGTGCTGAATGAACGCCCCGGATGCGCGCAATATAGCAGGCCGTGGAAACAACCCCGCGCCTGCCCCCGCCAATGATAACCGGCTTGTCAGCGAGTTTCGGATTGTCGCGTTTTTCCACCGAGGCATAAAAAGCATCACAATCGATGTGGCCGATGAGCAGTTTTCTGAGTTCAGGGTGGGAAACAACCCGCGGACTGCCGCAGTTGCTGCACCGGGCTGGTTTCTGGTCAAGCCAGCTTAAACAGTCTCTGCAAAATGTTTCAGAAGTTGCAGGGTGTGACATGGCTAAAATTCCGCCGCGCCTTGGGGATCAAGTGCGAACTTGGCCTTGGGTATGTCGGCGGGGTCAATTGCCGCGCTGGCCGCAAAGGCCAGAAGTGTAGGTTCATCGCCCAGAAAATAGTCAAGGATTGCAATCATGAATTCAGGTGTTTGCGCCATATTGCGCATTTCATCCGGCGAAACACCGGAAAGGGCCACGAAACGGGAGAGTTGCTCATTGTCTCCGGCGATAAATTGCAAACCGGAAATGGCCATATCAGATGCGGTTTCAGGTGTCATTTCATACTGCCTGGATCAGTCAGGTACGATATCCTGTGTGAATTACCTGTATTCCATAGAAGTGACATAAGTTCTTCAATTTCATCTGG
>JBCCYR010000443.1:0-2640 GCA_039189355.1 Pseudomonadota bacterium | reverse complement strand
TGCCGTTGATTTTGTCGCCGTCATGGATGGAGAACTACTCGTTAAACCTGATGGGGAGATTGGTTCGTTCAATGATTTGCAGCAACGGCTCAACAAGAAAAAACCTTCTGCAAAATTGATGACGGAAAAACCGGCGCACTTTCGGGCCTATGATTTGTTGAGTGCGGATGGAGAAAACCTGCGGCCCTTACAACTTTCCGAACGCAGAAAGCACCTTGAGGTATTTCATGCAAAACTGAATGGCGACCGGTTTTCCATTTCCGATTTGCTGGAATTCAGTTCCGTGGACGATCTTGTCCGCTTTCGTGAAGAAGCTGCCGGGTCGAACGGTCTGTTGGAAGGCCTGATGATCAAGGACAAGACAAGCACTTACGTTGCCGGCCGCCCGAAGCATGCCTGGTACAAGTGGAAATGCGACCCGCTGCTTGTTGACGCCGTGTTGATGTATGCCCAGCGCGGTCATGGCAAACGGTCATCCTACTATTCTGATTATACGTTTGGCCTTTGGAACGATACGGGACAATTGCTTCCCATCGGAAAGGCTTATTTCGGCTTCACGGATGAAGAATTGAAACAGCTTGATAACTGGATACGTTCACACAAGCTGCAAAGGTTTGGTCCGGTTCAGGAAGTTGAAAAACAACTCGTGTTCGAAGTGGCGTTCGACAGTGCACATGTGAGTACACGGCACAAATCCGGTTTCGCGCTCAGGTTTCCCCGCATCAATCGTATCCGCTGGGACAAGCCCGCCAATGAAGCCAACGTTCTGGATGATCTGGCAAAGCTGGTTGAACGCTAAAACGTCCAGCCGGACAGGTTGATGCAAACAGCGTTTATCTGGGCTAATACCGTTTAAAAGTCTGCAACGCGTTGGGACACAGATGTTGAAACGACTCTTGCAGCAGCAATGATTAGGATGGGAATGACAAAGATTGCCACAAACGTGGTGAGCAGCATTGATGTGGGCGTCCACAATGCGATGACTGCAAGCGTTTTCCAGAAACCGCCGCTGCCAATCAGCATGAAACCCACAATTGCCAACACAAACGCGATAACGCCTGCAATCAGATGAGGGATCATGCCTGCCAATGTTCCACCACTGAAAAACATGGCTGCGGGGAAAAGCATGGCGAGCAACAGCAGAAGGAGGTTTGGTACCCTGTTTGCATTAACGGCCACGAAAATCGCGGCCAGTGTAAAAACTACTGCATAAATATGGATATAATCAAACATGGTGTCTCCCCTACGAACGCATGGGAAGCGTAACGCCAGTACTTTTAGAAGGGGTTAATGCTAAAGCCGGTCTTCGGCACCGATCAAATCCTGGCGGGCCAGTTCCATATGCTGGTTCAGTGCTTCAATTGCGCTTGCTGTATCGCGGTTCCTGATGCCTTCCAGAATTCCGGAATGGTGCTCGTTGTATTTGCGGATTTGCCAGGGCGAGAGAATAAGGTTCTTCATGGCATTCCATTGTGAATGGGTGCGCACCTCATTGATGGTCTCATACAAATGCACCATCAGCGGATTTCCGGTACTCTTGGCCAGTTGATGATGAAATGCGCTGTCCCACTTTGAAAACTCGTCCCGGTCTTCTTCCGACTTTACCATTTTGGAGAGAATGTCTTCCATCATTTCCACATCACGCTTGGTGGAATGAATGACTGCAAGACGGGTCATTTGCCGTTCAATACCGATGCGCGCATCAATGAGTTGGATTGGGCTTATTTGGTCTACTACCTCACCAACGTCATTGTCCGGTTTTTCGGCGTAAGTAACATAGGTGCCGCTGCCAACTTTCCGCTCCAGAAAACCTTCCGCTTCAAGCATGTTGAGTGCATTGCGGATTGTGCTGCGTGAGGCGGTGTAGGTCTCCGCAAGTTCACGCTCGGTCGGCAACTGCTCACCGTCACTGAAAGTACCGGATTCAATTGCTTTTCTGAGTCTTAGCCCGATCGCGCGGGCGCCGATGCCGCTTTTTTGTTGTTCAGCAACCACCATGATGGTCTATTTTTATCTCCTACTGCAGTCACGCCATGTGGAGTTAGGTAATTTTAAAGAGAATTCAATGTGACACGTATCCCTTTGAGCATGTTTTCCACATGCCTTTTCCTCCGAAAATCATTCTACGCAGCATTTTACCTATTGTCAAAATTGGTATGCTTTTGGTAGGGTATTGGTCTAAATTGATTTCTATCAAACAAAAACAACGATAGGTCCTGGGAGGGAAGTTCAGTATGGCCATGGATATTGAAGCCTTTGTCGAAGCGGAAGGCCGCGATGAGAAAGTCAAGGAAGTCCGCGAAATGATTGACAAGCTGGGGATCGAATATCTCTATCTTCAGTTTGTGTCTGTCACCGGAAAGATCATGGGTAAGGGCATTCCGGCAGATCATTGGGAAACTGTTGCCAAGAAAGGCTTTCAGCTGGTCTATGGCGCCACAATGAACCTGTTCACGGACCGTGCTGGCAATTACATGGGTTATGGGCCGGAAGCAGCAGAGCTGGTGGGTATCCCTGAACCTGAAACCTTTATGCAGCTCCCCTGGTTTTAGCAGCAATATTGGGCAATAAAACCGCTGCCCCATGAGATTTACTACTATGCATGTGGATCAAGTCTGCGCCAAAGTCAATACTTTCTTT
>JBCCYR010000442.1:0-2645 GCA_039189355.1 Pseudomonadota bacterium | reverse complement strand
GGAGAATAAAATGCCTGCACCACAAATACCGGACTCAGAGTTCGCCGACCGCCGTGCGAAAGTACAGGCAAAGGCAAAAGAGCTTGGTCTTGATGCTGTAATCGTATGGTCACGCAGCGGTCATACCGTTGAGACCTATGGTGATCTTTATTATCTCACAAATTTCCTTTCGCTCTTCCCCTGCGTTCCCGACCGCCTGACATGGTCAAGTCGTGGTCATGGTGCCCTTATCCTGCCAGTTGATGGAGAGGGTATACTGGTCACAGATTACCTTGATGATCCGGAAGACCGCGTCAAGGTAAAGGATGTGCGAGTAATTCCGGACATGGCTGCAGGGGTGGTGGACGTGTTGAAGGAAACCGGCCTGCTGGACAAGAGACTTGGCATGGTTGGGATGATGTCATTTCTTGTAAGTGCACTTAGGCGCATGGAAGACAAAGCCGGGCGGAAACTCGACTTCATGGATGTAGACCACATCCTGGATCGCCTTCGGGTTATCAAAAGTCCCACAGAAATTGAACAAATGCGCTGGGCGGCAGGCGTTGGCATCAAGTGGATGAACGCCACAATGGAAGCCGTCGTTGAAGGCAATACTGAAGGCGATGCCGTGGGGGCCGGACTTCAGGTTTTAGCGGCAAATGGCGGAACACAACAAGATATTGCAATCGCAAGTGGCCCCAATGCCATCCATTACATGGGAAGTTCGGGCATGCCGCACTGGAATGTGACTCGTCCACTTGAAAAAGGTGATTTGGTTCACATCGATCAGTGGGGTCCCGTTGACGGATATTATACTGACTTTGCTCGCTCGACAGTGGTTGGTGGTAATCCCACTGACGGCCAGAGAGAATTGCTTCAGGGAAATGTAAGCCTGATCCATCACATCATCGATGGCGTTGTTCCCAATGAAACAACCTTTGGTGATCTCTATCTAAGAGGCTCGAAATGGCTCGACGATAATGGCTTTGCCAATCACAAAAGCACTGGTGATGAAACCAATAATTTCAGCCAGTTGTTCCCTTGCTTCGGTCATGCACTCGGTTTGGGAATTGACGGTCCGTGGATTGTTGAAGACGAGCAAACTGTGATTGAGCCAAACATGACAATCGCGGTTGAAGCACTTGTCAGCAAACCGGGCGTTGGCGCTTCAAATTTTGAGGAAGACATTCTGGTTACCGAAACCGGTGCCGAAATTCTCACGGCCGGCTGCGAGAGTAAACGTTGGGCCTGATAGCAAGCAGTTCCGGTTTTGCCGGACTTAAGATCATACCAATCCAATCTAGTGGAGAAACAAAATGAAAAAATGGACGGACTACATAAACAATGTGAGCAGGAGAACACTCCTTTCGGTTTCACTGGCAGGGTTCTTAACGGCTGCAGCAACAGGTGTGTCTACTTTGGACGCATTTGCTGAAGATACGATTTCACTGGGAGCACCCATTCCATTAACAGGGTACTTCGCTGCAGACGGAGCGACCATGGAGCAAGCCATCCGTCTTGCTGTTGGTGAAATCAATGGCAGCGGTGGCGTGCTGGGGAAACAGGTTGATGTCGTAACCTTTGATATCGGCGACCTTACGCCAGATAAATTGACAGCTGCTGCTGTAAACCTGATCGAGAGAGAAAAAGTATCCGCCCTTATTAATGGATATGGCGGTATGGGCCCAGATATTCCTGCCTTTTGCCCCTACGGTATTCCATATATTCACAATGATGCTGTATCGAGTGTAATCGATCTGACAGAACGCATGAAATGTAATGCAATCTTCAACGCTTCAGATGTGGATATCAATTACGGCAAGGCTGTTTTCAAGCAGATACTGGGTACAGGTTATGAGTTTGAAACAAAACGTCTTGCAATTGTACACGGCGACTTTGAATGGGATATCGAGCTTGGAAAGGGCATGGCCGAAGCTGCCAAAGCTGCTGGCTGGGAAGTAGTCTATATTGAAGAAGTTCCTTACGACACCGTAGAGTGGACAGGTATTCTGTCAAAGATCAGGGCGGCGGAACCATCTTTGGTGCACCTGGAAGCGCTTGAGCCTGCAGTTGCGAATACGTTCATTTCGCAATTTGCAGATAACCCTGCCGGAAACGCATTGGTCAATGTGGGATATATCTGTGCAACACCGGGCCTTGATGAAGTGATTGGTCAAGGTAAGGCTGAGGGCGTTTTGGCATTTACACTGAATGCACATCTCGCGGATGAAGCGGGCAATAATTTTGCGGAAAAATGGCGCAAGGCCTATAACTCTGAGCCACCAGTTAGTCTTGCAGCTGCAATCTATGACATGGTGTTCATGTGGGCTCGTGCTGTTGAAAAGGCTGGCGACCCATCTGATTATACCGCGGTTGCAGATGCCATACGCTCCCTCAGATATGAAGGCCTTGCGGGTACTTATACCTTCAATGACCGCAACTTTATCGATACCGGTTCTGAAACCCAGCCTGCGCAGCTGTTCCAGGTTCAGGGTAAAAAACGGGTCCGTCTAATGGTGGGCGAAGAGAAAGTCGGAGACATTCAGGCTCCGTCCTGGAAAAACTGAACCTGAGACATTTTCGCCGCTGGTCCGGATCAGCGGCGAAACACCTTGTGATCGAAATTCTTTTCGACTTCCCCGAGCTGCCACGTATAGATAGGTTAG
>JBCCYR010000441.1:0-2673 GCA_039189355.1 Pseudomonadota bacterium | reverse complement strand
TTCATATACCTGTCGGCTACTTCAAAACCATGGGGAATCCCAATACGGACTGGTGCTACAAGACAGAACCGGATCCTGGTCTCAATGGCCGCTCAATCCCCTGGCCACGTGGCAAGGTTCTTGGCGGATCAAGTTCGATCAATGGACTTCTTTATGTACGGGGTCAGGCAGAAGATTATGACGGCTGGCGACAGCTGGGAAATGCTGGTTGGGGTTGGGATGATGTTCTGCCCTTTTTCAAGAAAGCCGAATCCTGGGAGAACAATTCCAGCGACTACCGGGGAACATCCGGGCCACTCAATGTTTCACCAACCCGCCTGACACGCCATGTTGTTGATGCGTGGATTGACGCGGCAGAAAACGCAGGCTTCAAGAAGAACGATGATTACAATGGTGCAGATCAGGAAGGGGTCGGCTATTTCCAGCTGACAGCGAAAAAAGGGCGTCGCTGCTCATCCGCAGTCGCATATCTGCATCCTGCAAAATCCCGCTCCAACCTTGAGATTTTTACCAAAACACAGGTTGAGCAACTTGTCTTCGACGGCAACCGCGTAACAGGTGTAAAGGCACGCCGCGGCAACGAAGTCATTGACTTCAAGGCCAGACGCGAGGTGGTCCTTTCATCTGGAGCAATCGGCTCGCCTCAACTCTTGATGGTGTCGGGAATTGGTGCGGCAGACGAACTTGGCAGTCACGGCATTGAGGTCAGAAAAGAATTAAAAGGGGTCGGAAAGAACCTGCAGGACCACTTGCAGGCCCGTCCGGTTTTCAAGGTCAATGTGCCAACCATCAACACCGAAGTCGGTAACATACTGAAACAGGCCATGATCGGCGTACAGTATATTCTCAGCAGAACAGGCCCAATGACCATGGCTGCAAGCTTGGGTACCGGCTTCCTCAAAACCCGCCAGGAACTGGCAACTCCCGACATCCAGTTCCACATCCAGCCATTTAGTGCAGACAGCCCAGCCGAAGGCCCTCATCCGTTTTCAGCATTTACAGCTTCCGTTCTGCAGTTGCGTCCGGAGAGTGCAGGCTATCTCGAACTTTCGTCGGCAGACATGCGCGACTATCCGAAAATCCACCCGAATTACCTGTCAACAAAACTGGATTGCGATACACTCGTCGATGGCATCCGGATTGCACGTAAAATCGCCCGCCATGAGCCTTTGAAATCTCTCATAACACAAAGCCATGGGCCTAGTGATCAGATCCCTGACGACGATTATGATGCACTTCTAAATTGGGCACGGGACACATCAACAACAATTTATCATCCGACCGGCACCTGCAAAATGGGCAACGACAAAATGGCGGTGGTCGATGAGCGACTAAAAGTAAATGGGGTAGAAGGTTTGCGGGTAGCTGATTGTTCAATCATGCCAATCATCGTGTCGGGCAACACAAATGCACCGGCAATCATGATTGGCGAGAAGGCCTCTGACATGATTCTGGAGGACGCAAAATGATGGAATGGCTGGCGGCAAACTTTGCAGACTATTTCAAGATTATCGTTGCCGATATCGTATTGTCGGGTGACAATGCCCTGATCATCGGCATGGCAGCTGCCGGACTTTCGCCAGAACTGCGAAAGAACGCGATTCTGTTTGGCATGATTGTCGCCGCAGGCTTACGTGTGGTCTTCGCGCTAATTGCAACCAAACTGCTGGGCATACCGGGTCTGCTTCTGGTCGGAGCGCTCCTTCTGTTTTGGGTTTGCTGGAAACTATACAAGGAGATCCGGGATCAGGCAGAAGAACGTGCTGCCCACGCACTTGAGAAAGCCGACGATCCTGAAAAGGGCTATACGGGGGCTCCAAGGCGCACGCTGGCCTCTGCACTGTGGACCATTACCCTTGCAGATGTATCGATGTCCATCGACAATGTATTGGCCGTGGCAGCAATTGCTGACGGAGACCAAACAAAACTGGTCATTGGGCTTGCGATCGCGATTATCGCAATGGCATGCTTTGCAACCCTGATCATGCAACTTTTAACCCGTTACCCATGGATTTCGTGGCTAGGCCTCTTCGTTCTACTCTATGTATCTTCCGAGATGCTGTACAAAGGCATATTCGATCCTGACCGCGGCCTTCTTGACTATCTTGACAAAACCGGAGGTATTCCAGGATTTAGTTAGGTAAAACACGGACATGCCCGATAAATTTTTGGAGATTAGGGCAAAAAGAGATTTGGCAGACGTGACCTGCCAAGAAAATTGTGGTGATATCAAACCATCCCGATCCTTCGGCGGGGTAAATGGCAATCACCACATTGGTTTCGGAGGAGAACGGACTAAAGGGAGGAAACACCATGTCTATTCTATCTAAAGTTGGTAAGCTTGCTGCAGGTTCTGCAGTTGCGCTTTCCTTGACTGCATCTGCCGCATTCGCAGAAACAGTCATTCGTATCCAGTCTGTGCTTCCAGCAAAGGCTGACGAAGTGTTCATGCTGAACGAGTTCGGCAAAGACGTTGAAGCTCTCACCAATGGTGAAGTAAAGTTCGAAGTGCTTCCTGACGGTGCTGTCGCTGCCAAGAACAACATTCTTGACGCTGTTGACAAAGGCCTTGTTGAAGCAGGCTTTGCATGGACACACTACTGGTCAGGCAAGCATCCTGCAGCAATGCTGTTCGGTTCACCTGTTGCCGGCGCCGGTGTTGGTATCGACAAC
>JBCCYR010000440.1:0-2679 GCA_039189355.1 Pseudomonadota bacterium | reverse complement strand
GTTGCAGCCGCGGGATACCTGAAATTTGCTCCACCAGAACTCTTGCGGGTGGCAACTAATTATTCTGCCAAAATCGTCTGTTCCAACGTGTTCATCGCGGGGCGTGATGCGCATGAAGTCTTGGCCGTGGATGTTCAGGCACCGGGGCATCCGCTACTCAAATATATCTCGATTGATGTGGATCAGGAAAAACAGGCCGTCACTGCCAAACTGTTTCAGTTCATTGCGACTGCAACGTCGCAATATCGCGACGGTTTGGGCTGTACCAATATTCATAGTGCTCAATTGAGCGATGCCAGACTTGCCGCTCAAAACGCGTCTTCAACTGGTCTTTGGCCGCAAGGGAATTCAGTAAATCTGTCTCAAGACCTGGGCCTCATGAAGGTTCTGTCAGATGAAGCTTTGCTCGGCGAAGGATATCGCGCAGCCTTGGTGATAAAAAACGGCAGGATTGTCGGTGAGCGTTATGCGGAAGGGTTTGATGCAGATACGCCATTGCTGGGGTGGTCCATGACCAAGACAGTCACTGCTGCTCTTGTCGGTACACTTATCCGTTCAAGTGAACTGTCCTTGACCGATACGCTAACGAACAGCTATCCGAACTGGGATGGAGACGGGCGCAAGAATGTCACGGTTGAGGCAATGCTCGCAATGTCGAGCGGTCTCGAATGGAATGAAGCTTACGGCAATGTTTCTGATGTTACCCGGATGCTGTTTTTGAATGATGACATGTCCGGCTTTGCATCAAAGTTTGAACTTGAAGCCGATATTGCATCTGTCTTTCAGTATTCATCCGGTACATCGACAATGCTGGCGCGTGTTTGGCAGGATAAGGTTGGCGAAGGCAGCCTTGCCTATCCGCGGGATCGTATTTTCAGCCCCCTTGGCATGAACTCCGCGGTTATGGAGACTGATGCAAACGATACCTTTGTCGGATCAAGTTACATGTATGCCACAGCCCGCGATTGGGGACGTTTTGGCCAATTCCTGTTGCAAAAAGGCGTATGGGAAAGGCAGCAATTGTTGCCCACAGGCTTTACAGAGTGGATGTTTGAGCCAGTGGAAGTGTCGAATGGAAGGTATACGAAGGGTCATCTTTGGCGTGAGGTTAAAGAAGGGAAGCCCCCGCTTGAGGATAGTGTCTGGATGAGTGGGCATGATGGCCAGTTTGTCGGGGTTTTTCCGTCGCGCAGCATGGTTGTTGTCAGGCTTGGCCTGACGCCTTCCAGTCTGGGATATTCTCCATTGCCGCTGGCGCAGGCCGTTATCGGTGCTCTTGAAGATTGAACGCGTAAAACCTGTCCAGCGACCCAGAGTTATTGCTACAAACTTTACAAAATGTAATTTTGTAAATTACATGTCATACATATTTACTTAATTCGGATAGGTGTTCTCCGCAATGCATTGCATAAAGCTTCAAAAATTGGAGTTGAAGCAATGCACAAGAATACAAACGGCAAAACCGGTCTTTTCATTCCCGGCCCGACCAATATTCCCGATAGCGTCCGCCAGGCATTGAATGTGCCCATGCAGGACATGCGGGCGCCTGACTTTGGTGAGCTGACCTTGCCTTTGTTTGCTGATCTCAAAAAAGTTTTTCGCACGGACACTTCAGAAGTGTTCATGTTCCCGGGTTCGGGTACCGCTGGATGGGAATCTTGTCTTGCAAATCTTTTCAGCAGTGGCGACGAAGTTCTGATGTCCAGCTTTGGACAATTCTCCATGCTCTGGGTGGATATGGCGCAGCGCTTCGGCTTCAATGTTCATCATTGCGAGGTTGAATGGGGTCTGGGCGTGCCGCATCAGCAATATCGCGAAATCCTTGAACGTGACACGCAACACAAGATCAAAGGTGTATTTGTCTGCCACAACGAAACCGCAACGGGCGTAACGTCAGACATCAAGGCTATCCGCGATATTCTTGACGAGCTTGGCCACCCTGCACTCCTGTGTGTCGATGGAGTGAGTTCTGTTGGTTCAATTGACTTCCGCATGGACGAATGGGGAGTGGATGTTGTTGTTTCCGGTTCCCAGAAAGGCTTCATGCTGCCGACCGGCCTCGCGATTGTGGCTGTAAGCCAGAAAGCGATGGAGCGCCGGGCAACTGCTGACCTTCCACGCACATTCCTTTCTTATGATGACATGATGAAAACGAATACCACCGGACATTTTCCTTATACCCCGGCGACACAGTTGTTCCACGGTCTTCGTGCTTCGCTTGATTTTATTTTTGAGGAAGGTCTGGAAAATGTAATCGCACGCCATGCACGGCTTGCAAACGCTGTCAGGGCAGGAGTGCAGGCGTGGGGGCTTGATCTGTGTGCTAAAAGCCCGGAGCTTTATTCGGATACGGTTTCTGCGATTGTCGTGCCCGAGCATGTCGATAGTGCTGAAGTTCTGAAGTCGGCGTATTACAAATACAATCTTTCCCTGGGTGCCGGCCTAAGCAAGGTTGCCGGCAAGGTGTTCCGCATCGGTCACTTGGGTGATCTTAATGAAATCATGGTGTTGCAGGCGCTCGCGGGTGCTGAAATGGCGATGCGTGATTGTGGTGTGGATATCGAGCTTGGTTCGGGTGTGGCGGCTGCCCAGTCACTGTTTATCGCCGAAAATTCAAACGTTGAAAGTATAGCCGCTTAAGGAGGATCAAATGATGCAGGAAACAACAGTAACATTGTC
>JBCCYR010000439.1:0-2685 GCA_039189355.1 Pseudomonadota bacterium | reverse complement strand
ATTACATCAACGCTGCCGCAGAAACCACACTGGCCCCAATGCGTAGTGGCGGCGTCAAAACCGTTGAGGAATTTTTTGAAAACCTGATCCTGGAACACTCTGTGGTTTCCAGTCCATGGGGGTGCCTTGTTGTCAATACAGGCATCGAAAACGCCGAATTGGACAGACCTACCCTTAAAGAGATCTCTGATGAATACTGGAAAATGCTGTCAGATCACTTTGAAATGGCACTTAACAAATCGAAGGATGCAGGAGAAATAGACGGCAATTTGTCCGTACCCCATGCATCTCAGGGTTTAGTAACAGCCGTAATGGGCATTCATACGAAAAACCGAGTTACGCAAACCCACAATGGCGGAGAAACGCTCGTAAAACTCATTCTGGATTTGATCGGGTCGTGGAGAATTTAAGTGGCAGCAACACTTTCCGCATTTGAGCCGATTGAAGGTATTGACGGTTTATACACTGCAACAAAAGACCAGTTGCGTTGCACAGCCATACAGCTGAAATCCGGAGGGATTTGTCTTTACAGCCCGGTCGCGGGCCTTGACACCGCCGCCAAAGAAAATCTTGAAGAAATAGGCCCTGTCGAGTTCCTTCTTGCACCAAACCACTATCACAACAAGGGCTTGGTGGAATACCACGAAGCCTATCCAGATGCGAAAACCATTGCTCCTGAAGCCAGTCACGACCGTCTTGAAAAACAGACCGGACTTGAATTCAAATCAATGGATCCGGTTCTTGATTTACTTCCCCGGACTATGCACTTTGCAAGTCCGGCCGGCCTGAAGACTGGAGAAACATGGCTACTTGTTTCAGGAAATGGAAATACGGGCTGGCTGGTCGTTGATGCCTTTTCAGGCGCCAAAAATCCTAATGGCAAAGAATGCCACAGCCCTCACTTGCTAGGAACATTTCCAAATTTCGGCATCGGAAACAAGGCTGCATATGTTCAATGGCTGAGAGATTTAATCAAATCTCATCCGCCAAACATCCTTGTGCCATTCCATGGGTCAATCATAAGAAACGTCAATCTGGGGAAACAATTGAAAGACCTGATGGCCGAAAAGATTGGCGTTTGCTGAGGTGACCTTCCAAAGCGCAAATCGTGACCCATCATGATTTAGCTGATTTGGCTTTTCAGGCCTGCCCGTTTTGGTTCAACATCTGTCTGAAAATGTCCTGCGCCAGCAAGATGGGTGCTACCGTATGCGTAGAGCGTGATATGACCCAGCCACCTTCGATAGCCACAAGAAGGGCGCGGAACGCCTGTTTGTAGATGGGCAACAAATCATCGCTTACTCCCAGGCGGGCGGCATGTTCGACCATGCGGCTCATCCAGTGTGTAAAGACCGTATCAACCTGCTTGCGGGCTTCTTCATCGGATGGTGCAAGTTCCAGCACCAAGGATGTCACCGGACATCCCATCTCAAATCCGGATTGCTCAAACGCGGATGCGATCATTGAGACAAGTTCGTTTACTGCTTCCTCAACATTGGCAGCATCCTCAAAAGCACGGTCTATCAGTTTGCTGACGAATTTGCCGCCGGCCTCGATTACAGCCAGCGCAAGCTCATCTTTTCCATTCGGAAAGTGATAATAGAAACTGCCTTTAGGCGCTCCGCTTTCGGTCAATATTTCCGTGAGCCCGACGCCGTGATACCCCCGTGCACGGAACAATTCGGCAGCAGTCCGGATCATCTTCTGTCTGGCATCTGATTTGCGTGGCATGGCGCAAATTTATCTTTTTTATGTTGACCGGTCTAGTAAAAACGGTTTTATTATGGTGATCACCATAAAACAGGAAGCGGTCATGCAGCCAGTTCAGTTTGAAACCGAAGATGGAGTAACGATTGGGGGCGAATTGATCGGCTCTGATAATCCTGACGGTGTCTCGGTATTTCATGGCGCTACCGGTGTGCCAATGCGTTATTACAAGCCATTTGCCAAATGGCTTTCCAGTGAGCGAAACCACATCGTTCTGATCTACAGTTACCGCGATTCAGAGAGGGTCGCAGCCTCTGACCTGCGCCGCAGCAAATCGAACATGAGTGACTGGGGCATCCGCGACCAGTCTGCTGCACTGGATTTCGTGCTGAAGGAATTCCCCGACCTGCCGGTTCACACGATTGGCCACAGCCTTGGCGGGATGTGCCTGCCTTATCATCCCAATGCAGGGAAGGTTGAAACGCATATTGCAGTGAATGCAGGCCCCGCCTACTGGAAAAACCATCCCTGGCATTATATGCCTCAAGTCATTCTCTTCTGGTATATTGTCGGCCCGCTGGCCACTTGGTTTTTCGGCTACATGCCCGGCAAAATGATTGGCCTTAACGCGAATTTGCCGCCGGAAGTCTACTGGCAATGGCGCCGGTGGTGCACCAATACCAGGTTTTACGAGATTGACTGGAACCGGATTATCGAGCCACCGGACTTTTCAAAAGTGACTTGCAAGGTCAAACTGGTATCCACGCAGGATGACGTCATGATACCACCTTCCCAAGTGCAGAAACTGGCCCGTTACTTCCCCAAGGCCGCAGTCAATTTTGAGATGATTGTCCCTGAGACAGTCGGCCTGAAAGCAATCGGACACATCGGAATTTTCTCGGAAAAAAGCAAGGCAGCCTGGCAATCCGTCATCGCCTGATTCTGCATTACCAATTTGTAATCAACAATCATCAAATT
>JBCCYR010000438.1:0-2690 GCA_039189355.1 Pseudomonadota bacterium | reverse complement strand
CGTATCATGACAGGAAGTCCGTATGCAGGAAACGGTTACAATATCTGATAACAATAGAGCGCCAACAGCCTTTTCTCCGTTTGAATGGATGCTGGCCGGGCGGTACCTGCGCGCGCGCCGCAAGGAAGCCTTTATTTCAGTGATCGCCGGGTTTTCCTTTCTCGGAATAATGCTCGGCGTTGCGACCCTTATTGTTGTCATGTCCGTGATGAATGGTTTCCGCACGGAATTGCTGGACCGAATTCTCGGGTTGAACGGACACATCATCGTCAATCCGATAGACGGGCCGTTATCTGATTATGCCGAGCTTTCAGAAAAGCTGAAACTTGCAAATGGTGTGGAACTGGCAATCCCGCTTGTGGAAGGACAGGCACTCGTCAGTGGAAATGTTGGCAGCGGTGGCGGTGCCTTGATACGTGGCATGCGCGAAGCGGATATCAAGTCTGTTAATACGATCGCTGACGGCGTGAAAGACGAAAGGTATGGCCAGGGAACGCTGGATGGTTTTGATACTGGCGAAGGCGTTGCAATTGGCTATCGTCTTGCCAGCAATCTTGGTCTTGCGCTTGGTGATGAAATCACCCTCATTTCCCCGAATGGAGATGTAACTGCATTCGGAACAACACCCCGGGTTAAATCCTATCCGGTCAACGCAATCTTCCATTTGGGAATGTCTGAATATGACTCCTCTTTTGTATTCATGCCACTGGAAGAATCCCAGCTGTATTTCAACAAGGAAGGACGCGTGGATGTTATTGACATTTACGTCGACGACCCGGACGCAATTGACGAATACCGAACAGGTATCGAGAATGCAGCCGGGCGGCTGATCTTCCTATCTGACTGGCGCAACCGCAATTTGTCACTGACACAGGCCCTCGACGTCGAACGCAACGTGATGTTCATGATCCTGACCCTTATTGTACTCGTTGCTGCCCTCAACATCATTTCCGGCCTTATCATGCTGGTAAAAGACAAGGGCCATGATATCGCGATCCTGCGCACCATGGGGATTACGCGGTCAGCCGTTATGCGAGTGTTCATGATGACAGGCTCTGCCATTGGTTTTGTCGGTACAATCGCAGGGCTGATCGTCGGTATTGTATTTACAACTTACATTCAGGAGATAACCCGGTTTGTTTCCTGGCTGGCAGGCAGGGATGTCTGGGATCCGACAACGCGCTTTCTTTCGGAAATTCCGGCAAGATTTGATTATTGGGAGATAGGTTCAATTGTAGTCATGGCTTTGGTCATTTCCTTTCTGGCCACCATCTTTCCTGCCTGGCGTGCGGCAAGCCTCGATCCTGTAGAGGCTTTGCGGTATGAATGATACGTATGCAGGCGCGGTTCTTCATATTGAGAATCTGGAGCGTACCTATGGGGATGGTGTTCATGCCTTGACCGTTTTGAAAGATGCCAATCTTTCAATCGGGGCAGGGGAAATGGTGGCACTTGTAGCACCTTCCGGCACCGGCAAATCCACCTTGCTCCATTCCGCAGGCCTTCTGGAACGGCCAAATGGCGGTGAAGTGTTCATCAGCGGGCACGCAACCAAGGATATACCGGATCGCTCGCGTACCAACCTCCGGCGTTCTGCAATCGGGTTTGTCTACCAGTTTCATCACCTGTTGCCCGAGTTTTCTGCTGAGGAAAACCTCATGATACCGCAGATGCTGGCTGGCACACCGAGGGAAGTTGCACGCGAGCGTGCGAATGAATTGCTGAAATATGTAAAGATAGAACACCGGGCAAATCACAGGCCATCTGAATTGTCTGGTGGAGAACAGCAACGCGTTGCGATTGTCCGGGCAGTTGCCAATGCGCCGCAACTCTTGTTGGCAGATGAGCCGACCGGAAATCTTGATCCTGAAACATCAGATCACGTATTTGGAATGTTGCAAACATTGGTCAAGCAGACCGGACTTGCAGCGCTGATTGCAACGCACAATCATGCACTTGCAGCCAGGATGGACCGTTGTGTTTCCCTTTCCGGCGGACAAGTGATTGAAATCAAACAAGAATAAAAATGTTCTTTTCTGATTGACAAATAAGAACATTAATGGAACATTATAGGTACATAACAGGATTAACTGTATCGGAGTTCCTCATGTATATCTCAATGAAAGACGTCGCCTCACTTGCTACCATCAGCATGTTTCTGACCGCCTTTTTCACATGGGGCGAAATTCTATCTGTAGTTGCGTAATCGGATACCTATTTGAGTTTATCCAGAGTTTGTTGCAGCTAGGCCCCTTGAACGTCACTTGATACTCAAGGAAACTGTCACAACTGCGGGAATCTTGCCCGGTCAGTTTCATTGGCGGTTTCATGGCTTCAAAAACAGACAATTTGCATAATGCTCTAAAGGCATCACCGGGCAGTTCTGGAGTTCCAGACAGCAATGCTGAGGGGAAGTTTGTTCACCTCCATGTGCATTCGGCCTTTTCTCTCCTTGAAGGGGCCTTGCCCCTTAAAAAGATCATCGATCTGGCTGTTGCGGACAAACAGCCTGCAATTGCGGTTACCGACAGAAACAATCTCTTCGGCGCGCTTGAATTTTCTGAAAAGGCTTCAAAAGAAGGGCTTCAGCCAATTATGGGCTGCAAGCTTGCCGTCAATTTTGCCGATGGTTTGGATGCAAAATCACGCTCCGGTATAGGGGAATTCCCGTTTCTCGTTCTTTTGGCTTG
>JBCCYR010000437.1:0-2694 GCA_039189355.1 Pseudomonadota bacterium | reverse complement strand
GAGATGGTGATGCCTGGCGACAATGTCGAGATGGAAGTCGAACTGATCGTGCCGATCGCGATGGAAGAGCGCCTGCGCTTTGCGATCCGCGAAGGCGGCCGTACCGTCGGCGCCGGTATCGTATCAAGCATAATCGAGTAAGGTATTTTGGGGTCGGATACGGCTCCACGTTCCATATTATCCCGGCAGCCGACGGTCGAATGATTTGCAAAACCGCGCCAGCGCGGTCTTTGCCCGGCACCGGTATCGTATCAAGCGTAATCGAGTAAGGTATTTTGGGGTCGGATATGGCCCCACGTTCCGCATTGTCGCGGCCGTTGGCAATTAAGCCAACGGCCTTCTAATTCCAGGGAATTAGCTCCGCATCATGCTTGCAATGTAGTCCTGGACGATTTTGTACTGGTCCGGATGGGCCTTTTCGAGATAATCCATGTTGGTTGTCTTGAATTCGCCCGGAGCACTGCCATGGGCAAGAATGTGTTCCAGTGC
This sequence comes from Pseudomonadota bacterium, assembly GCA_039189355.1. Taxonomy (GTDB): domain Bacteria; phylum Pseudomonadota; class Alphaproteobacteria; order Rhizobiales; family Rhizobiaceae; genus JAALLB01. Next base: position 2,205 of record JBCCYR010000437.1, on the reverse strand, counting down.
GCCAAGAATGTCTGAGACCAGAGGACGGTCTGTTGCACCGCCGAGGTTCATTTGGCTTGGCTCGATGGCCCAGCGGTACAGAATTTTGCCATCAGCATCTTCGATGACTACACCGGGTTGAACCATGCCGTGAACATAAGCGCCATCAACATCCTTGAGAGGGGTTTCCTCTTTCGGTGTAACGAAAATGTTGTACTTCTTGGCTTCAACATTTTTTTCGTCAACGATGACGTCGAAATCCAGATTGTTGTTGGCTGCAGACTGGTTTCCTACCTGGGAAGTGATGCCAACCACGCTGCCGCCATGGTTTTTGATGGTGGTTAGTTCACTATTGAAATCTCTGAGATAGCCGTTGCACCATGGACACCAGTCGCCACGGAAAAACACTTTTATTGTGAATGAATTAGACATTTTGACCTCATTTCAATTGAGTTGCGGGGGCTGGAACTAAGGCCGTAATGCGGCCCCGGTTCGCATCGGGGTATGCTCTTCAAGGTGGCTCAACGAGGTTTGGTACTTCATCTCAATGGCTCGCCTTGATACTCAATATCACTCATTATCCTCCTGAATTGTAGCAACAGGATAGAACTAATGGTTATTCAGAAAGCAAATGAGTGTGGAACGCGCATACAGACTACAATTTTGACAACAAAAAAGCCGCCGTAACCGGCGGCCTGTTAATTCGTGAAACCAGTTTCAACATTACGCTTCTTCTGCGTAAAACTTCAAATCATTTGCGGCCTGCATCCTGTTCTTCCAGCGCGAAACATTACGTTTGGCATCAAGCACGGACTGGGGTACGAAAGAGCGCACCACACCACGCACAGCGCTGAAACGCTCGCCATCGGTTACAAGTTTGGTTTTCGGCAATTCGTTGATTTCCGCCTTGAATTTTGAGGCGAGTTCCTTGGCAAAGTCGTTGTAGAGGGTCCGGTCAGGGTCAGAATAACCCGGTGAGTAGATCAGGAATGTCAACTCCGGAATCGTTTGGAAATCTCTGGACAGAAAATCGGAAACCAGTTTCTCGCGTTTTTCTTTCGGGTGTTCAACTGAAGCCAGGGCATCCCAATCCAGATCCAGTTGATCGCCGGGAAGCGGCCCACTCCACTGTTCCAGGCGTTGCTCTGTGTAATCAAACTCAACTTCCGGCTGTTTGGACAAACGGTGCTTCAAGCGATACCAGTCAGCCAGCAAGTCCGTTTCATAATTCACAACCGGACCAAAATCAAAGCCGCGTCCGCTTTGATCGCAATGTATCCAGCGCAGTCTGCTAACGATGCCTTCCATGATCGCATGCGCGAGGAAATTGCCACGATCGACAAAGGTTGATTCACGGTGTGATGTGTAAAAGGCATGCCCCTTCGGGCGGTCAATCAGAATGCCTCGCATGTCGCAGTGAAAATCCACATGCGCCACTGACAGGTTTTTCATGTCCCTGTCTTTCCACACGGAATAAACCTGGTCATGATGATCTGCTACAATAATTTCCGGCATCTTGTTTCTCTGCGCTGATATTTTCTCATTCACTATGCGCCTAATAGCTTAAAATCACGAGTGTTTGAGCAGTGCATCTGCAGTCAGGCTTAACAATACCTTTCACCAAAGAATCAAATTGGTTAACGATCGACTGAATGCCTTGAACAATTGTACTGATTGCTGAAAATGTGTGCATGATCGGAATCGTTACTGTTTTCTGGAATGCAATCGTTCGTCTGATTTATGATGGCGGTCTTGCAAACGCAGGCAATATCGCGCTTTCCCTTCTGCTTTCTTTATTTCCGTTCATGATTCTGATCGCGACGTTCGTGGATTTCTGGGGGGAACCGGAACTTCTGGAAGAAATTCTGACGTTGATGTTTGACCACTGGCCTGCAGGAAGCGCCGGGCCGATTGCCGAACAGATGAAGATTGTCCTGGGGCAGGCGCGAGGTGAACTTTTCACAATTGGAAACGGGGTTGCATTGATCCTCGCGACTAATGGCATAGAGAGTGCGCGTGATGGCCTTAACCGTGCATACAGATTTACAGAAAACCGCAATTACATTCTCAGGCGACTTCAAGGTTGCCTTTTCATAATGGGCGCTGTTGTTACGCTTATTCTTTCTGCAGTCATTCTGGTAGGTACGCCTGTGGCATGGAAGTTTTTGGTATCTGAAATCGAATGGCTAGGGCAGTTTGCGTTTACAGTCGGCCTGATCCAGTATG
>JBCCYR010000436.1:0-2712 GCA_039189355.1 Pseudomonadota bacterium | reverse complement strand
TGCCAGTGTTGAAGCATCCGGAGCCATCTGGCTGACCAGAGGCCATGCAGCGCCTGCTGCACCAACCGCGCCCATAACACCTGTTGCGATATAAAGAAAATCTCTGCGATTAGGTTCTTTGTCACCCGGTTTTTTATTACCAGCCACAACTTTTTCCTTTCAGCATTCCAGGATTTGTTGGCTTTGCCATATGCGAAATGCCAAAGAATCCCGTCAGAAAACCAACATTAGAAGCGTTCTAATCATCTACTTATGTAGTGTCCAGTCAGATTGAAGAAAATGGCAGTTTGTCGCGGTATTCTGTGGGGAATTCAACCTACTAGTCCGGCCCTTTTATGCGTTTAGGTCGGTTACTGACAAGCTGTTGCACCAGAAACTGTGTATTTATCGCACATGATTCCGGTCGAAATCATTCTCATGTTGGTTGCAGCCGGGTTTGTCGCCGGTGGTATAAACGCGCTTGCAGGTGGTTCAACCTTGCTTACGTTTCCCGTATTGATGGCAGCAGGCCTTCCTCCAACGGTTGCAAATGCTTCCAATTTTGTGTCGGCTTTACTCGGCAATGCGGCTGCCATTCCTGCCTATTACAAGGAAATCGCTGATAATAAAACGGTTGCATTCAGGCTGACACTGGCAAGTTTGGCGGGAGCTACAATTGGATGCCTGTTGCTGATTAACAGTACAGATGATGTTTTCCTTGAAATCGTGCCGTGGCTCATCCTGACTGCAACCCTGTTCTATGCGTTTGGGGGACAAATCAGCGGGCTGATCCGTAGTCGAAATGGCGGCGGTGCAATGGTGGCAGACATACCAGGTTACGTACTGACATTTCTGTTTTCAATTTACGGCGGTTATTTTGGTGCGGGTCTGGGGGTAATCACACTCGCAGTACTGAAAATGATTGGATATTCCGATTTTCACGAGGCAAATGCGCTTAAAAACCTCACAAATACAATGATTGGTATTCTAGGTATCATTATATTTTCCTTGAATGGGTTGATTGCCTGGACAGAAGCTATTGTGATGATGGTCGGTGCCGGATTGGGCGGCTACACAAGCATTCGTTATGCCCGAAGGATTTCACAGAGGCTGCTAACCAACGCGGTCATTATTCTGGGCCTTTGTCTTTCAGTCTATTATTTTCTGAAATAAGCCGTATATCGGTGCCCATGAGCGCACCAATCCTGTTTCTTGACGATATTTACCTTAATTTCGGCGGCACACCTCTGCTGGAGGGTGCGGACCTTGTTGTGCATGCAGGAGATCGCATCTGCCTCGTGGGTCGCAACGGTTCCGGCAAGTCAACTCTCATGAAAATTGCTGCCGGTCTGGTCGAACCGGACAAGGGGGAGCGGTTCCTGCAACCAGGAACTACCGTCCATTACCTTCCGCAGGACCCGGATTTGCAAGACCATGAGACAGTGGGCGCATATGTGGATGCAGGATTGGGACCCCACGATGATCCGCATGCGGCGCGGCTACTGCTTGAAGAACTTGGCATGTCACCGGAACTTGGCACAGAAAACATGTCGGGCGGCGAAACGCGGCGCGCAGCACTGGTTCGCGCACTCGCAAAGCAGCCTGAAATCTTGTTTCTTGACGAACCCACCAATCACCTTGATCTTCCGGTCATCGAATGGCTGGAAGGCAGACTGCAGAGCTTGCGCTCAGCCATTGTAATGATCTCTCATGACCGCCGGTTTCTGGAAACACTCTCCCGGCAAACGGTCTGGATGGACCGGGGGCAATCCCGGATGCTCAACAAGGGGTTTTCTGCTTTTGAAGACTGGCGCGATGAGGTGCTCGAGCACGAAGAAACCGACCGTCACAAACTTTCCCGCAAGATTGTCCGCGAAGAGCACTGGATTACGCACGGTGTTTCAGGACGCCGCAAACGCAACATGCGCCGGGTAAAAGAACTTGCAGGCTTGCGCCAGACCAAGGCAAACGAACAAAAGGTTCAGGGCGGTGTAAACATCACCATGGCTGAAGGTGAAAGCTCCGGAAAGTTGGTGGCAAAACTCTTCGGCATCAACAAATCATTTGGCGAAAACCAGATCGTGAAAGACCTGTCCCTGATCATTTCCCGCAATGACCGGCTGGGCATTGTAGGACCAAACGGCTCAGGAAAAACCACACTCATAAAACTGATCACCGGAGACCTGAAGGCAGATAGCGGAAACGTGAAACTCGGTGCCAACCTGGAAACCCTTCTGATTGACCAGAAGCGCGAAATACTGGATCCGGACTGGACCCTAAAGGATGCCCTGACCGACGGTCGCGGTGATTCCGTCGTGATCGGGGAGGAAACCAAATATGTCTATTCATACATGAAGGATTTCCTGTTCCTGCCGGAACAGGCACGTACACCAATCCACGCACTTTCAGGCGGGGAACGCGCACGCCTCACATTGGCTCGGGGCCTGAGAACACCGTCAAACTTCCTGATCCTGGACGAGCCTACCAACGACCTAGACCTTGAAACCCTGGATTTGCTGCAAGAGTTCCTTGCGGACTATCCGGGCACTGTTCTACTCGTCAGCCATGACAGGGATTTTCTCGACCGGGTTTGTACATCCGTTCTCGTTTCGGAAGGCAATGGCAGGTGGAACGAATACGCTGGCGGATATTCCGACATGCTGGCACAGCGTGGTTCTGCGCCGGGCAAAATGCAAACCCCTGAAAAACGGAAAAGCAAAAAGACAAAGCCCT
>JBCCYR010000435.1:0-2720 GCA_039189355.1 Pseudomonadota bacterium | reverse complement strand
GGCTGCATCCTCCGCGATCTTTAGCATTTGTTCTTTAATCGGGGATTTGTGGCATGCAGGGTCTGTTGCATTTGCGTTCCCGGCTAGAGCCATCGCCTGACAGCGACAACCACCAAAATCAGTGAACTTTCGATCGCAAGATCTGCAAGGTTCTTCCATCCATTCGGTTCCCCTAAACGCATTGAAGCTGTCTGAATAGTACCAAATGTCGTGTAGTTTCGTGTCGCGAACATTTTCAAACTTCAAGGACGGAATGATTTCTGCTGCATGACATGGAAGAACTAAACCCGTTGGGTCTACATTGATTCCGATCCTTCCCCAGCCTCCCAAGCAAGCTTTTGGGAAAGTTGCATAATAGTCGGCAGGTACGTAATCGATGACAAGTCTGCCTTCCAGTTCTTTGCGTGCTTGCTCAATCAGTTTGGTTGCGGTCAAGACTTGCTCTTTGGTGGGCATCAATTGCGATCGATTTTTAATGGCCCACCCTTGAAATTGAACCGTCGCTATTTCTATTCGACGAGCACCCAATTTCATTGCAAGATCTATCATTGGAAGAATGGAAGACATGTTCATGCGGTGACACACAGCATTAACGGTTAGGGGAATACCGAGTGCCTTTATCCATTCTGCCAATTGAAGCTTTCGCTGATATCCTCCCTTGTAGCCGCCGATGAGATCCGCTGATTGCTGATCTATACCTTGAATAGAGAGCTGGATGTGGTCAAGTCCCGCGTCAACGAGTTCATTGAGCCGCTTCTCGGTAATACCGATCCCGGATGTTATGAGGTTGGTATAGAGATCTACTTCGGTCGCCACCGCTGTCAGTTCGACAAGATCCCGTCTGGAAGCTGGTTCCCCTCCGGAAAGATGAAGGTGTAATACGCCAAGCTTGGCTGCCTGGCAAAAGACATCAGTCCAGTCTTCAGTTGATAGTTCGTCTATTGCAGCTTTGAGGTTTAAAGGATTTGAACAATAAGGACAGGCTAGCGGACAACGATGGGTGAGTTCTGCCAGCATCGCCATGGGGGGCGGGGCAATGTCAGAGAGATTTCCTTTGGCCTCAGCCACCTTTTATCTCCAGATAACCCCTGTTAATCAGGTCACGTGTGAATGCTACCACGTCATTTCCGATTGTTTGTTTGGGTGCGTCGTATTTTTGCGCAAGGATACCGACAATCTGATCCAGTGTATTCTCTCCATCGATGAGTTCCATAATTGATATGCCAGTCCCATCAAGTGCAAGCGTACGCTCGGGCGCCAAAAGGACTGTCCGCTCCCGCACAGTGTCAACTTTCACCTTTACCCCTCGTGGCAAGAAGGGAATTGAATCCTTGGAAAGTGCGGATTTGCTCATGCGTTACCTCGCTTAGCTGCCTCCAACAAACCAGTTTGACCATCCCAAACTCCTGGGGGTGTGCGGCCCGGTTCAACATAGGCAGAATACAAGGCATCAAGCTGTGACCATAGCACGTCTGTTTTGAAAATCAGCGCTTGTGTGGCGGCATTCTGTTTTTCTTGTGTGTCAGCATTGTCCAAAACCCATCTCAGCCCAAAGGCGACGTCCTTTGGTGCTTCTTTCAGCCGGTGTTTAAAATATGCCAGAGATTCATCATTGGCAAAGTCATAGTTTGCCAGCATACCTTCTATACGATTGGCATGAATTTGGGGTGCGAAAAGTTCCGTGAGTGATGCTGCCATGGCTTCCAGCAAAAGTCGTTCGCGAACGAATGCAATATATGCATCAACGGCAAATCTTGTGGCAGGTAGGACACCCGCGCAGCTTTCGACATAGTCCGGATCAAGACCGACGGCTTCTGCCAGTTTCAACCAGCGCCTAATTCCACCACCACTGGTAACTTCGCCGTCATGATCCTCGATTCTGGAACGCCATGCTCGTCGCAAATTTGTATCTGCACACCGAGAAAGAAACGCGGCATCCTTCATCGGGATACGGCTTTGATAGTAAAATCGATTGATGACCCAGGCTCGTACTTGCTTGGGTGTGCACTTGCCATCGTGTAGTAATTGGTGAAACGGGTGCTTGTCATGGTAGCGTTCCTCGCCAACCTGCCGCAAGCGTTGTTCAAACAAATCTCTCGACTGAGGAATGTTCAAGCCTTTATCTCCATGCCGTCGTAACCAATCTCCCATCCTGCTGCTTCAACTTCAAGACGTTCTGAAGATTCCTTCCTCCAGACCGGATTGGTATTGTTGATATGGATGTAAACTTTCCGCCCGATTCCAAGGTTTGAAAGACCTTTGATTGAGCCATCTGAGCCACTCATTGCCATATGACCCATGCGTGCTCCGGTTTTGTTGCCCACTGCTGCTTTTAACATTTCCTCATTATCGAAGACTGTTCCATCAAAAAATATCAAGGAAGCTCCACGCAAGCGATCTTTGATGTCGTCAGTTAGCTTGGCACATCCGGGAATGTAGAAAAAGTTTCTGGAACCGGATGAAACTTGCACCCCCACGGTTTGTTCGCCTTCCAAGTCAGTAACGACCTCGCCCTCTTCCAGAAACAAGGGCACTTTACCGGGGACAGAAAATAGTGTTGCTGTGACCTCCTCGAGAATTTTGAATGGACTGTCGAGTTCAATCTCAACAAATGAAACCAAACTACGATCAAGCGCAGAAAAGATGGGATTGTCTGCAATAACTTTCGCGATTTCCCCGGTCAGGAAAACCGTGAACGGTTGCTTTTCTCGCAAAATCAG
>JBCCYR010000434.1:0-2724 GCA_039189355.1 Pseudomonadota bacterium | reverse complement strand
GTTCCGCGCCAAGGCGGCGGCTCCGATCCGCGACCAGTGGATAAAGGACATGGAGGCTCAGGGCCTGCCGGGTCAGGAGCTTTATGATCTGGTTGTCAGCACACTTGAAAAAGCCAAGAAATAAGCCTGAAATAATCGGGCCGCGCCAACAATCCGCGGCCCGTTCTACAGACATACGTTAGGGGGAACACCATGGCGGGATCCGCTGCTGTACTGGAAGATTCCAGTCTTTTAAGCAGGTTGGACAAGGCGTTGCTTCCGTTAGAGCGGTTCAGTGCACTCCTGAGTGGTCTGGCGATATTTTCCCTGATGTTTCTGGCGGTTTATTCGGTTACAGGCCGCCGGTTTTTTGCGTCTCCCATGCTCGGTTATGTGGACTACATAGAAGCCATGATGCCAATTATAGCGATTATGGGGATTTCTTATGTACAACGCGATGGCACCCATATTCGCATGGACATGCTGGTAGGCGCGTTAAAGGGGCGGCTGTTGTGGTTGTTCGAACTGATTTCAGTATTGCTGATGCTGGTGCTGATTGTGGCACTGGTATGGGGAGCATGGGAACATTTTGGCCGGTCGTTTGACTGTTCCCGGCCATTTTGCAGCCGTGACAGTTCGATTGATGTGAATATTCCAATCTGGCCCTCCAAGCTGGTTGTTCCAATTGCTTTTGCCATTCTGGTTTTGCGTTTGCTTCTTCAGATCGTGGGTTACGGAAGAGCATTCATATTGGGCCTCGAAAACCCGGTGGCTGTGCCGCTTAACCTGAGTGTCGCTGAACAGGCAAAACTTGAGGCGGAAACGCTGGAAGGTAGTGACTGATGGAGCCGATTGAAATAGGCCTTTGGGTTTCAGGCGGCTTGTTGCTGATGGTTGTCCTTGGCATGCGTGTCGCTTTCGCTGCTGGACTGGCTGGCTTTGTGGGATTGGTCTGGCTTCGATGGAACAGTTTTGACTATGATCCGGCACAATTCGGCAAGGCGCTTGAAATTTCGGTGCGTATTGCTGGCCTCACCCCGCATTCAAAAGTCAGTGCGCATGTATTGTCGCTCATACCGGTCTTCATTCTCATCGGGTATCTTGCATATCATGCCCGGCTGACGACCGCTTTGTTTGAAGCGGCCAAGAAGTGGATTGCCTGGGTTCCCGGTGGTTTGGCCGTCTCTACAGTTTTCGCAACAGCAGGATTTGCGGCTGTTTCGGGGGCCTCAGTTGCGACCGCTGCAGTGTTCGCACGGATCGCAATTCCTGAAATGTTGAAGATAGGCTATAACAAACAGTTTGCGGCAGGAGTCGTTGCGGCAGGGGGCACGCTTGCCTCCCTCATTCCACCATCCGCTATTCTGGTGATTTACGCGATCATCGTCGAACAGGATGTGGGAAAATTGCTGCTGGCCGGATTTATTCCCGGTGCCTTCTCCGCTGTTGTTTACGGTCTGCTGATTGTCAGTATCGCTGTGACATACAAGAATGTCGGCCCACCAGTGAGCGGATTTTCCTGGTCAGAGCGCTTTCAATCCATTTTGCCTGCACTGCCGATTGTTCTTGTTGTCGTCATCATCATCTTCTTTGTTTACAATCCGTTTGGTGATGCTTGGGGAACCCCGACAGAAGGGGGTGCTATCGGTGCTTTCATCATTTTCTGCATGGCGCTTTTTCGCGGCATGCGCTGGGATGCACTTAAAACCGCGTTATTGGAAACTGCAAAACTTACATTGATGATTTTCACGATCATTTGGGGTGTGCTGATCTATGTCCGGTTCCTCGGTTTTGCAAAACTGCCTGATGCCTTTTCAGACTGGATCACGTCGCTGGACATGGCGCCGTTGCTTATTTTGATCTGTATATTGCTGGCTTACGCGGTGCTCGGCATGTTCATGGACGCAATCGGCATGCTGTTGCTTACACTGCCCGTCGTTTATCCTGCCGTTATTGCCTTGAACGGGGGAGAGTTCGTATCTGCTGCTGACAGCGCATTCGGGATGTCCGGAACCATGTGTGCCATCTGGTTCGGGATACTGGTGGTCAAAATGGCGGAGTTTTGTCTGATAACGCCCCCCATAGGGCTGAACTGTTTTGTGGTAGCCGGCGTGCGTGACGATCTCAGTGTTCAGGATGTCTTCAAAGGCGTGACACCGTTTTTCATTGCGGACGGGATTACCATTGCACTGCTGGTTGCATTTCCGGGGATCGTTCTTTTCCTGCCGCGGCTGGCCGGATGATCAGGCTGCCTTTTCTGCAATTGCCTGTTTGAAGAATTCGGCTATTTCCAGCGCGAACTTTGAAGAGTCATTTTCAATGTTCAATGTATCAAGTGCCGGCTGGGCCTGTTCTTCAGGAATGACCGTTCCGATTCTTTCATCAATCAGGTCTTTGATAAACCCAGCGGTAAATTCCGGATGGGGCTGGATGCTCATGGCCTTTCCCTTGTAGGTGAAGGCTGCATTTTCGCAGTATTCAGACGTTGCGGTAACTTTAGCCTCAGGCGGTTTCACCACGACCTGATCCTGATGCATTGCCAGAAGCGTGCTTTTGGAACCGTCATTGTGGGAATATTCAAGGTTTCCCACGCCCCAGATGCCGCCAAACTTTTCCACCTTGCCGCCCAGAGCCTGGGCCATGATCTGATGCCCGAAGCAGATCCCGACAATGGGAACGCTTGCTGCATAGGCCGTACGAATGAAATCTTCCAGAGGCGGTATCCATGCATGATTTTCATAGGCG
>JBCCYR010000433.1:0-2729 GCA_039189355.1 Pseudomonadota bacterium | reverse complement strand
GGTCCGCCGTTCGATCAATGGGGACGGGAATATTGGTTTGTTTCAGGATGCGAACGAAAACGTTCAGGTGCAGAACTGGGCTGCGGGTGAACGCGTTGAACTGGATGCCAGTAACGGGCTTGAGGTTTTTGTGATCGAGGGTGGTTTTGACGAAGCGGCGGAGGAATTTGGCGTCTGGGATTGGCTCCGCTTGCCGCCCGGAACCCGATCTGTTGCCACCGCAGGCAAGGCCGGGGCTCGCGTTTGGACGAAATCCGGGCATCTGAGCGGGATGGTCTGACACCACGTTTGCTGCGAAAATGTGCAAATTTTGGCCAAATCCGGCTCCTTCTTGCCCGGATACTTCACTTTTTGCCTTTTTAAAATTTTACCAATTGATAAAAAATTTGAATATGGCAAGCTGAGGGGCGACGCACATATCTACAGGGAGTAGAGCGATGGCACAGGGCCAGATGGTCCCCGGCATTGTTTCCGGGCGACTTTCCAGCGACGAATTGACCACGAATTTTACGGATTTGCATCCGCCATTGGCCGCACATGAAGCGGCGGTTGCAGCGGATCGATGTTACTTTTGCTATGATGCACCCTGTGTGACAGCCTGTCCAACGGATATCGATATCCCGCTGTTCATGCGCCAGATTCAGGCAGGACAGCCCGAAGCGGCAGGCGAAACTATTCTTTCACAAAACATCCTAGGCGGAATGTGTGCACGGGTGTGTCCGACCGAAACACTGTGCGAAGAAGCTTGCGTGCGCGAAGCAGCCGAAGGGGCACCGGTCGAGATCGGCCGCCTGCAGCGATATGCGACAGACAGCATCATGGTTGCGAGTGATCATCCGTTTAAACGCGCCGCGCAGACCGGCAAGACCGTGGCCGTGATCGGGGCAGGACCAGCGGGACTGGCTTGCGCCCATCGGTTGGCGATGCTTGGGCATGATGTGGTGATCCATGAAAGCAGGCCCAAACCGGGCGGTCTGAACGAATACGGGATCGCAGCTTATAAAGCGACAAATGACTTTGCGCAGGCCGAGGTCGATTGGCTGCTGAACATCGGTGGTATCACGATCGAAACCGGATCGGTGTTGGGCGAAGGTATATCTCTGAACGGTCTGGCCGAGAATTACGACGCTGTCTTTCTATCCATCGGGCTTGCAGGTGTGAATGCCCTGCGAGCGCAGGGCGCTGAGAAGGATGGTGTGCGTCATGCGGTCGACTTCATCGCGGACGTGCGACAGGCATCGGATCTTGCTGACTTGCCGGTGGGGCGCAATGTGGTGGTGATTGGCGGTGGCATGACAGCCGTGGACGCGGCGGTGAAATCCAAACTTCTGGGCGCTGAAAATGTCACCATTGCCTATCGGCGTGACCGCGATGCGATGGGGGCCAGCCGATATGAACAAGACCTTGCGGCCTCGCACGGTGTCAGGATCATGACCAATGTGCAGCCGGTGGCCGTGCACGGGCTACTCACTCTTGGCAGAATTCTGCTCACACTAACCCAACCATATACCTTGTTTACCAGGATGTTACTACAACAGATATTAAGTGTTATTTATTAACAGTAGTTCAATTTTTTAATCTCCATTTCTAGGATATACCTGCTGAGCCAGAAGAGTCTCTAATTGAGCTACCTAAACCAGCCGAGTCAAAGTCCGAAGAAATGTCACCCAAAATTGAACAAGAAGCTTTTCAGCCTGTAGTGAAAGACTCACTGGTTGAAGATAAGGAAAGCGTTGTCTCTGAAGAGCTTTACTCTAGTGAATTCAGCTCAGAGAAATCATCTTCATCTCAACAGGACCTGAAATCAATCGAAAAGTCAGAAGATATCAAGACAGAAGGCAGCCAATCAAATCGTTAGTTGTCATTTCACGTATTAATTGAAATGTTTCTGTCTCTAACATAAGATAGTTTGTATTACAGAATCATCATCAAAACCTCTAGAAGCTGAACCAGTTAATGGGTCAGAGCTTCCATCTGGCCAATCACCTGTGAGCATGCATTCAGAAATCCTATCAGCTAAAGTAGTTGAAGAAGACGACCAATCCATCATCGATGAGGTGCTTGAAGAGGCCTTCCAGAAGACACAAGACAACAACACAGATGTAAGCATTCAATGATGCAATCATGTAATCAAAAGTTGCTTCACGCATTTCATTCATTACCTCGTTAATTTTTTCCTATTCCGGGATCGTCTTGACATGTGATTTATGTTCAAGGAAGTTTATCAGAGAACACAACTTATTAGGACTTCAACAGCTGAGAGTCGTGTGAAGGTTCATGTGGAACTTCTTGCTACGCATTAAGAATCTGACAATATCATATTGGCTATCAGCTTTCATACAAACTGTTTCTTTGACTGATTTCAGGAACCCATGCTTTCATTACAAGATGAGCTTGATGCTATTATCAGCCAGTCTTTGCATCAGTCGAAGCCCCTTGATGACCCTACTGCTGCTGACATTGCTGTACCATCAACTGAGGGGTCAGCACCTGGTACACCTTGTACGGATACAGAGTCATCTACTTCTGTTCATACAGAGTCATCTGCTCCTGTCACTGGTGTGAGATCTGGTGTAACAGCTGAGCCAATGAGTCATGAGCCTGCGTCAGTTGTTGATGCTGATAAGATGGCGGATATGATGTCAGATGTTATAACAGAATCAACACCTGCAGTTGGTGATGACTTTTCTGTCAGCTCACGAGGAATAGAGGTAGGCCTAATTGTGAGC
>JBCCYR010000432.1:0-2748 GCA_039189355.1 Pseudomonadota bacterium | reverse complement strand
GTTCGACAGGCGTTTCGTCACTGAAAATTTCCATGCGATCCAGAATTTTCACAATACGGTCTGTCTCGGTGGTAATCAGTTGCGCGAGTTCCTTGTCCGGATTGGAAACCACGCCTTCAAGCAATTGTGCTGCGCCCCGTATTCCGGAAAGCGGGTTTTTTACTTCATGCGCAAGCATGGCTGCCAGTCCAGTGACGGACCTGGCAGCACTGCGATTACTGAATTGCCTTGCAATCCTGTCCGCCATGCTGCGCTCCCGAAGGATCAATATGGCCAGATTTTCCCTGTCCGCCATGGGCGCTGCATAAACATCCACAATGGTGCCCTCACCAGTACGTGGTGTTGAAATGTCGATCTGGTACTCGTTCACTGGAGAATGGGTTGAGAAGACCTGATCAAGGACGCTGAAAACAGGGCTGGCGTCCGGCAAAAGCTTTTGCATTCCGTGTTTTACCAGATAGGTCGCTGAAATTTTGAAGATGTTTTCTGCAGCCACGTTCGCGTAACATATCCTGCTTTCCTTATTGACCACTATAAGGGCTTGCGGCAACCCATCCAGAATGCCGCCAAGGTCGAAAGAAGAGATCAGTGTTTCCTGACTTTGCATCGCTTATGCAGCCGTTTTTGTCATGGAAGATGAGGGATTATCGATGTTGAATACCTGATCAATCAGGGAATGAACCTCTTGAGGGTCAAGCGAAGTCATCATCTGAAGCTTCAAGCTTGCCGGTACTGAATTGTTTTTCACGCCCTCAAGATACCAGCCGAGATGTTTGCGCGCCTGCCTAATCCCGGATTGGATACCATAGAATGACAGCATTGCTTCGTGGTGCTTTTTGACAAAATCAGGAGTTACACCAGACTCTCCATTAAATTGGCCAGCAACTTGTGCCGGCAACCAAGGGGCTCCATAAGCAGCCCTGCCGACCATGACAGCATCTGCACAACTGGCATCCAATGCTTCTTGTGCAGTTTTTGGGCCTGAAATGTCCCCGTTAACAACGAGGGGTACATCAATCGCATCTTTTACGGCTTTAACAGCATTCCAGTCGGCATTCCCCTTGTAGAACTGGCAGCGGGTTCTGCCATGTACGGTGATCATCTGAACGCCTGCATCGCGCGCACGTTTTGCAAGTTCAGGCGCGTTGATTGTCTTGTCATCCCACCCAAGACGCATCTTCAAGGTCACAGGAACGGTAGCTGCGCCCACAACAGCGTCCACAAGTGTCATTGCATGATCGAGATCACGCATGAGCGCCGAACCGGAATAGCCTGTTGTAACCCGTTTTGCTGGGCAACCCATGTTGATGTCGATGATGTGGGCACCGTTGGCTTCGGTCATCTGTGCAGCCAGTGCCATCCATTTCGCTTCGCGGCCAGCCAATTGCACTACATGTAGAGGGATTTCTGCAGCCTTCAGCTTCAAGAGCATTTCCCCCTCGCCTTCCATCAAGGCCTGGCTTGCGACCATTTCAGAAACAACAAGGCCTGCACCGAAATCCCATGCAAGCTTCCGAAATGGGGCATCCGTCACACCAGACATGGGTGCAAGAAATGCCCTGTTTCGCAGTGTTACATTCCCTACAAGCAGTGGCTTTGAAAGGTCTGATGATGAATTTTCAGGCAATTTCGCGCGCCTTCCAGATTTGCACAAAAAATAGGCATTATTTACGCAGTGCTTTTAGACTTTTCCATTGTACGTAGCAAGCTTCATCATGCTATGACCACGACTTGATCAGGGGGAAGTGTTGGCCAGAAATGCTGTTGTCATAGTTGCTGCAGGTCGCGGAGAGCGGCTTGGAACGGAAGGTGGCCCCAAACAATACCGGATGTTGGGAAACAAGTCCGTACTTCAGCATACGGTCAACTGCTTCATAGTGCATACGGAAATAGATGCGGTTCAGGTAGTCATACACAAGGATGACCAAGCGCTATATGAACGTACCGTTGGGCACCATGAAAAATTGCTTCCGCCTGTAATCGGCGGCGCTACCCGGCAGGCAAGTTGCAAGGCTGGTGTTGATGCCCTGCCCAATGTCGACGGATACAATGTCCTTATACATGATGCAGCACGGCCTTTCGTGTCTGCTTCACTGATCGACAATGTCATTGCGGGTGTTTCGCAGAACATGTGTGCCCTGCCAGCGGTCGCAGTTGCTGATACCGTCAAACGTGCAGCGGAAGATGGTACAGTTGCCGAAACCATAGCCCGAGACATGCTTCACCTTGCGCAGACACCGCAAGGGTTTGTGCTGCAGGAGATCAAACAGGCGCACGAAAAGGCTGCAGCAAATACAGAGCAGGAATTTACGGACGACGCAGCAGTGGCAGAATGGGCAGGCATGTCCGTAAGACTTGTTCCGGGAGACCGTAACAACTTCAAGATTACCACCAAACAGGATTTGCAGGCCGCAATGGAACAAATAGACAATCAATCCCGATTACCGGATATCCGTACCGGGAACGGTTACGATGTACATACGCTCGGGCCTGGAGACAAAGTGGTTCTGTGTGGTGTTGATATTCCCCATAACCGCTCCCTGCAGGGCCATTCTGATGCGGATGTGGGCCTTCACAGTTTGACAGATGCCTTGCTTGGTACGATTGGGGAAGGTGATATTGGATCGCATTTTCCGCCAACTGATCCGCAATGGAAAGGTGCATCATCCGACCAGTTTCTCGAACACGCCGTTGGACTTATAAAATCCGCTGGTGGTATTATTACAAATCTTGATGTCACGATTGTTT
>JBCCYR010000431.1:0-2752 GCA_039189355.1 Pseudomonadota bacterium | reverse complement strand
TACGTGACTTTCTTCCGGCGTTCCGACTCTTCGATCCGCAGGTACTAGAAAATCGCGACGTCTACAGACGGATCTTCTCAACGCTAGGGACGTACGGTGTCAACCTCACACAATACGGCTCCTCAGACGATCTCCTAGCCACGCGCAGAAGCAAATGCTGCCTTTCAGTGATGAAGTTAATATAGCAATTTTACACTTGGTGGTGAGAAACGAACAGGCCATAGTCCAATGGTCTTATTCACCGGATCAGACAAAAAGACTCCGTGCAGGCTCAGTCCATTCGGTGCCGGTCAAATACTTGAATGAGTATAGATTGCTAATTTCTGTAATTGCAGATGCAGACTTCAAACCAATTGTGAGCCTAATTCCGTACCTAGGTGTTGTGGCATTTAATGAAGTTTTGCCAATAAAAATCTCACATGAGACGATTTTAGAAGTCAAAAGCGAAACAAACTGAAATAACTTTTTCTGTAGAGACGATGCTGTCTCAACCCGACTTTAGATTGATGACCGATTTGTTGATTTAGTGTAAGATTCAGTATCCGCCATGAGCTAATAATATGGTTGCCGAGGGTGTCTTTGTCCGAAGATAAGTCAAATGGTTATGACGCAGTTGCTGAAGAATTCCTACGTGTCAGATCATCAATCTTTGGACTTGCAACTCTGCGAACCTGGCTAGACTCACTTCCCCGTGGCGGGTCCATTCTTGAAGTTGGTGCTGGATCAGGCGTGCCGTTAACGGAGGCCATAATTGATGATGGCTTCGAGGTATATGCTGTCGACGCTTCTGCAACAATGGTCAAGGCGTTTCAACAGCGGTTTCCCGACGTGCAAATTCGTTGCGAACCTGCTGAAAGCAGTCAATTCTTTGACCGGACATTCGATGGCGTTCTGGCAATTGGGCTGGTTTTTTTATTGGCCGGGGAACAGCAACGCGAAGTCATAGAACGAATGGCTGCCGTGTTGGAACCCGGAGGGCGATTGCTGTTCTCGGCACCAAAAGAAATGTGCGAGTGGAATGACAGCTTGACCGGCCAGCCATCATTGTCTCTCGGGTTTGATGAATACACGCGCATCATTGCAGACAGCGGACTGCATCTTGCCGGAACATACATCGATGAAGGTGATGTATTTTATTACGAAGCACAGATGCCCAAGGATTAGGCACGCCTCTTGCGACCTGAAAGGGTAATTTGAAACGTTTATCCTGGAGGCAGTATCAGAACTACTGCAAACACCTCGCCCTCATACTGCCAGTCGGCTTTCCCGCACACGCAATGGCCGCGTGTTGTTATCTTTTATCCAGATCTTTTGCATTCCTCGCTCAGGCCTGAAGTTACTCAAACTCCATGATCATGTCGTCCAGCGCAAGGCTGTCGCCTTCATTGGCATGGATCAGCATGATCGTTCCTTTCTTCTCGGCACGCAGGATATTTTCCATTTTCATAGCTTCGACGGTTGCAAGCGCCTGGCCTTCCTGCACCTTGTCTCCTTCCCTGACGTGGATCGAAACAACAAGACCCGGCATCGGGCAGAGCAGCATGTTGGAAGTATCCGGTGCGATTTTTTCAGGCATCATCGCCAGGTATTCTGCCTGCTTTTCGGTGAGAACCTTCACGTCCATGTCTGCTCCGCGCCAGCGGATGCGGAAGCCCGTATTGGTCTGGTCGACTTTCAGGGTGAGACTTTCATCACCGACCTGAACGGAAGCAAGGGACTGGCCGGGCCGCCAGTCCGTCTCGACCTCAAGTCTTTCTTCACCGAATTTCACGGTTGCGCCTTCATTGCGCAATTTCTTGAGCTTAATCCCGGTGTGATGACCATCAATCACCACGGTCCAGTCCTTGCTGACCTTGCGCTTGTGATTGGCGAGCGCGCCGGTAAGGCGGGTGCGGCGCAATTCGGAGATCATGTTGAGAACGGATGCTGCGGCTGCAACTTTTATACGGTCAGTTTCATTGATGCTGACACCGCCAAAGCCCTCCGGCCATTCTTCTGCAATGAAAGCTGTTGTCATGTCACCGGAACAGAACTTGCCGTGATCCATGACGGCTGACAGGAATGGCAGGTTGTGGCCGATGCCTTCAACTTCAAAGCCGTCGAGGGCCTCACGCATCGCTGCAATTGCCGATGCGCGGTCTTCCCCCCACGTGCAGAGTTTGGCGATCATCGGATCATAGAACATGGAAATTTCGCCGCCCTCAAAAACACCGGTATCATTTCGCACGATTATTGTGTTTTCCGCTGGCGCATCCGCGCCACCGTCCGTTGACGCGCTGGCACGTTTGTCTTTGACAACCGTTTGCGCTGGCACGGAGCCGGGGTGCCTAAAGGTGCCTTCCTCAGGTGGACGGTAGCGGGTAAGCCTGCCAATGGATGGCAGGAAGTTGCGGTAGGGGTCTTCGGCGTAGAGGCGTGATTCAATCGCCCAGCCGTTCAGTTCCACATCATCCTGCTTGATCGAGAGTGTTTCGCCATTGGCAACGCGTATCATCTGCTCAACAAGATCAATGCCGGTGATCAGCTCGGTGACCGGGTGTTCCACCTGCAGGCGGGTGTTCATTTCAAGGAAGTAGAAGTTCTTCTCTCCATCAACAATGAACTCGACCGTTCCGGCAGAGCAGTAGTCAACGGCCGAGTTCATTGTTGATGGAGAGAAGAACTTCTACTTCCTTGAAATGAACACCCGCCTGCAGGTGGAACACCCGGTCACCGAGCTGATCACCGGCATTGATCTTGTTGAGCAGATGAT
>JBCCYR010000430.1:0-2763 GCA_039189355.1 Pseudomonadota bacterium | reverse complement strand
TCTTGCGCGATCTCGATGGGCACAAGATAGAAGCAATGTACTGGGACCTTGAGTTGGCAGAACAGTCAGGTAATCCAGAGTAGAAAAATGACTGTGGACCGGGAATTCGAGACCTTCCTGAAAGAACTGTTTGAACCAGTCAGGGATGTCACGTTGCGGCGGATGTTCGGTGGCCTGGGAATTTTCCGTCACGGACTGATGTTCGGCTTGGTCGCGGATGACCGTGTCTGTTTGAAAGTGGATGACGGAAACAGGCAGCCTTTTGTGGATGAGAGAATGGAAGAATGGTCTTATGACGGCAAGGGAAAGCCCATAAAAATGGGGTATTGGTATGTGCCGGACCATTTGCTGGAAGACCCTGAAGAAATGAAAGACTGGGCTCTTGCGGCTTTTGATGCAGCCGTGCGGATTGATCAGGCAAAGCTGCCATCCCAACGAAAGCTGAAAGTTTGAGTGTGTCGCAAATTTGACTTGCAGCAAAGCAATTTCCGGCAAACTATTAGCGAAAGCTGATTGTGGAGGAACAGCCATGCAATTCGATCTGGAAACACTCAAAAAAGAATATGATGAGCAGGGCTATTTGGTCGTCAAGAATCTTTTTCCCGATGAAATGGTTGAAGAATTGCGCAACGCCACTTCAAGATATGTGGACAGTGTTGCTGATGGTGTTTTGGCGGGCGAATTGCTGGATATTTTTGAAAACGAGGACGGTACGCCCCAGTTGCGAAGAATTATCTCTCCGGAGGCTTTTTCAAAGGTTTATCACAGGGCAATGCGGCACGAACCCTTGGTTGATCTCGTCGAGAAACTGCTGGGTGGCACAGTGCGGTTTGATCACGGCAAGCTTAACTTCAAACCACCTTCAGGCGGCGCTGCTGTTGAATGGCATCAGGACTGGGCTTTCTATCCGCAAACCAACGATGACATGCTTGCTATCGGCATCATGCTGGAAGACTGTACGATGGAGAACGGACCGTTGATGGTTGTTCCCGGTTCTCACAAGGGCGAGGTTTACGATCACCACCAGAATGGCACTTTCGTAGGCGGCATCAATGCGTCATTGCTTGATGGTATTCTCGATAATGCGGTTCCGCTCACTGCGCCAGCCGGGTCCATCTCGATCCATCATGTCCGCACATTGCATGGTTCAACGACAAACCATTCAGACAAGAATCGCCCGCTTCTGCTTTTCAGTTATGTAGCAGTGGATGCATTCCCTGTTTTCCATACGTTTGAGTGGGAAGAATTCAACCAACGGATTTTGCGTGGAGAACCAACGTTTGAGCCGCGTGTAGAGCCGGTGCCCATCCGTGTTCCAAACCCGACACCAAAACCCAAGGATGAATACGCAACCGGCTCCCTGTTTGACTTGCAGCAAGGCATGGAGGGCGCGTTGTACGCTGATGACAAACAGGCTGCGACCTGACGGCTTTAACTGGCCTGCAACAGAAACGCCGGAATATGTTCTTCGCCACCAAAGGCATGTCCGGTATCAGTGTGGACAATATCCTGCTGTCCGTGATCGGACCGGCGCTTGCTCTTATTGGGTTGTTTTTCTGAACGCTTGGGGGCCTCATCCTTGGCCGACTTGGGCTTCTTGCGGCGGCGTCTGCCAGCTTTTTCGTCCCACTCCACCGGATCACCCATCCAGTCGATTTTCTTATCGATCAGCTTTTCAATCGCTTCAAAGCCTTTTTGCTCTTCCGGCGTAACGATCATGTAGGCTGTGCCTTTTCGGCCGGCGCGCCCTGTCCGGCCAATGCGGTGAACATAGTCTTCAGCATTGACGGGTACATCGAAATTGAAAACATGACTGACATCAGGAATGTCCAGTCCGCGTGCAGCAACATCACTGGCAACAAGCAGGGAAATCTTGTTGTCCCTGAACGCATTAAGCGTCGCTGTCCGGCTGGTCTGATCCATGTCACCATGTAATGCACCGCAGGAATAGCCGTGACGGTCCAGTGAACGGTAAACGTCAGCTACATGTCTTTTGCGGTTACAGAAAATAATGCCGTTCTTGAGTTCCTCGGCATTGTTGATCAGCTCGCGCAAGACGCTGCGTTTCTCATAGTCTTCAATATCCGAACCGATACAGTGTTGCGTAATGGTGTCGGACGTTGAAGCTGCCTTGGCTACAGTGACTTGAGCCGGGTTTTGCAGAAACTGGTTTGCAAGACTTTCAATTTCCGGTGGCATGGTTGCCGAGAAGAACAGGGTTTGACGTGTGAAGGGCACCAGTTTGCAGATGCGCTCAATGTCAGGGATGAACCCCATGTCGAGCATGCGGTCTGCTTCATCAATCACCAGCACTTCGACACCGGTCATTAAAAGTTTGCCGCGTTCGAAATGATCCAGCAACCTTCCCGGGGTCGCGATCAAAATATCTGCGCCACGGTCCAGTTTCTTGAACTGGTCTTCGAAAGAAACGCCGCCAATAAGCAAGGCAACCGTCAGTTTGTGGTTCTTGCTGTAACGATTGAGATTTTCCTCTACCTGCGCTGCCAGTTCGCGGGTAGGTTCAAGGATCAGCGTGCGTGGCATGCGGGCCCTGGCGCGGCCTTTCTCAAGCAGAGACAGCATGGGTAATGTAAAGGAAGCGGTCTTGCCCGTTCCTGTTTGTGCAATGCCAAGCACATCACGTCTTTGCATGACATGCGGAATGGCTTGCGCCTGAATAGGAGTTGGTTCGGTATAGCCAGACGCTTCTACCGCAGCCAATACTTTCTCACTCAGTCCGAGTTCGTTAAAGCTCATGTTTCG
>JBCCYR010000429.1:0-2768 GCA_039189355.1 Pseudomonadota bacterium | reverse complement strand
TTAAAGGCTTCACTAATGTCATGGGTGACCATGAATACCGTCATGGAGAGTTCGTTCCACAATCCAAGCAGCAATTCATGCATGTCCATTCGGATGCCTGGATCAAGGGCGCCGAAAGGTTCATCCAGTAGCAGGACTTCAGGTTTCTTAAGAAGCGCCTGTGCGATTGCCAATCGTTGTTGCATGCCTCCGGAAAGCTGGGATGGATATTTGTTGCGCGCGCCGGTCAGACCAATCTTTTCGATGGTCTCCTGAACTCTTTCACGAGCTCTTCTTCTGGCAGAGCCAAAAAGCCGTCCGAGAGTTAATGATTGTTCGAACTCTTGGCTCAGAATAAGATTCTCTTCTACAGAAAGATGAGGAAAGGTCGAATACTTTTGGAAAACAATACCTCGATTAGGTGTAGGTTCGTTCGGAAGCGCATCACCATCTAGTTTGATGGTTCCTTTGGTAGGCAGTTCCTGCGAAAGAAGCAGACGCAAAAAGGTGGATTTACCGCAGCCTGAGGCACCTACAATTGTACAAAAACTACCTCGCTCAACGTCCAAGTTAACCCGCTCCAAAATCGGTATCCCGTCATAGAACTTGGCGATGTTGCTTACTGAAATCTTAGGTTGCTCAGACATCACAGACTCTCCCCCGAGAGGTGATGCCACTTGAACGCGCGTTTTGATAAAGCCAACAATAGGCGATCAATCACAAATGCAAGGATCGTGATCCAAAGGACATATGGGAGGATGACATCCATGGCCAGAAATCGGCGTACTAGGAAGATCCGATATCCAAGTCCGGAAGTTGATGCGATTGCTTCGGCTGAAATCAAGAAAATCCATGCAGGCACTAATCCGAGCCGAATTGACATGATTAATTGAGGCAAAGTCTGAGGCAGGACGACACGTACAATAATCTGCCAAACTGAGGCACCCAGCGTTTCTGCCTTTATGATCATTTCTCTGGGAATATTGATGACAGCCTGCGCCATTGATCTGACCATTACTGGCATCGTGCCGACTACAATCAACATGACTTTCGAAAGCTCTCCCAGTCCGAAAACGATAAATAGGATCGGCAGAACGGTTATTGGCGGGATAAGAGATATTGCCGCAACGAACGGCGCTAAGGAGGCTCTGATATGCGGGATGAAACCAATTCCAATGCCTAACAGCAAGGCAAAGAGAGTAGAAACCGCTATACCACTCCCAAGCCTTGTAAGGCTGTCAAATGTATCAAGCCACAACAGATAGTCGCCACTTCGACGATCAGGAACAAACGCTGTCCTGTAAAATGCTTCCCCCATTGCTTCAAATGAGGGAAGCAATTTGTCAGCCGGGTTTTCAGCCCGTCTGATATGACTTGCAATTGCGTAAGCAACAATCAGCACAACAAAAGGTATCGCTCCCAATGCAAACTTTGCCGGTGGTTGTAGCTTTTTGTTAATGATACGCATGGCGTTTATGTGCCGTTAGTAGCTGTGAAAACCGGGGCCTGGTTTCAGCCCCGGTGAAACAAATTAAAGTTTGCCGTCAGCAGCCATCTGCATGTAAGTGGTATCAAAGCGCAGTTTAACGTTGTTTTTGTCACCATAAAGAGATCCGTCTGGGAACGATACACCTACGAATTCAGCACTTGGCGCCCCTTCTCCAAGAATGCCCTTATCAAACAGGAATTCAGCAACAAATTTCATGGTTTTTGGAAGATCGCCAGATTTGGTGAATGCGACAGCCTCAGAAGGCTTGTAAAACATTTTGGTTGTTGCAAGTTGTGCATCATAACCTGCCAGATCAGTTCCGGAAGCAACCGCCATAGCCGTTCTAGCCTTCTTACCCTCTTCGGTATCTGAAGACATAATGCTCATTAACTCATACCAGGCACCGGAAAGGGCTTTCCCGAATGCAGGATTGTCAGCAAGCGTCTCAGTGTTGACCATCATGATATCGATGATCTCGCCGGGGATGCCTGCGCTATCGAAAACTCTGGTTGCATCAGAATTAGCCTCAATCTCCGAAAGCAATGGATTCCATGTCACAACCGAAGTCACTTCGTCAGTCGCATAGGCTGCAATCATGTCTGCATCAGATGTATTGACGACTGTAAGGTCCCTTTCTGAAAGACCGACGGTGTCTAATGCACGAGCCAAAAGATAATGCGATACAGACAGTTCAACCAGATTTACGTTTTGGCCTTTGATATCAGCAAGTGAGCTTTTGTCTTTCAGGATGATGCCATCATTCCCGTTCGAGAAGTCGCCAACAATCAATGCTGTCGTATCAACACCACCGCCGGCAGGAATGGAAAGCGCATCCATGTTTGTCATGGAGCAGCCGTCATATTGTCCGGCGGTATACTGATTGATGGATTCTACATAGTCATTGATTTGGACGATATCGACGGTGATTTCATATTTGTCCGCCCACTTTTTCATGATGCCGCTGTCCTGAAGGTAACCCCAGGGCATCCAACCAACATAAATCGACCAGCAAACACTAAAGTCCTTTTTAGTTTCGGCTTGCGCATTGGTGTGTGAAGATGCGAGCATCGGTAAAGCTATAATGGATGCTGCTGCTATGGATTTCAGGAATTTGGAAAACATTCTAACCTCTCCGTTTGGTTTCACATCTTAAGAGGTCTGCACACGCCGGAAGACAGTTTGCGCATGCAAACCGATGCAGTAGTCTCCCGGGCTTTTGTCCCACCGTGTCACCAGAAATATTCTCTGGTTTGCATCTCTCGGACCTGCGTTCTAGAAAACCGGAACCCTAGATGCGCTG
>JBCCYR010000428.1:0-2773 GCA_039189355.1 Pseudomonadota bacterium | reverse complement strand
TTCTGAAGGAAGGGATTACGGGAAACGAAACGCTTGTGTCTGAAATGAAAGACTTCGTGAAAACCCGCCTGTCCGCCCATGAATATCCGCGCGAAATCGAGTTTATCGACACCCTGCCGATGACGGTTACCGGCAAGATCATCCGCAAGGAACTCAAGGCGCGGGCCATCAAAGAATTGGAAAATGCATGACCAAGATCCAGTCGAAAATATCCACATCATCTGATGAATATTCGGCCAACCGCGAGGCCAATCTGGAGCAGCTGACCGCTGTACAGGAAGCGGTAAAGTTTGCTGCAGCAGGCGGTAGTGACAAGGCGAAGGAGCGGCACTTGTCTCGCGGCAAGCTTCTGCCGCGCGACCGTGTGTCAAACCTGCTCGATCCGGGTTCCCCATTCCTGGAGATCGGCCCCACCGCGTCGCATGGCATGTTTGACAACCAGAGCCCGTGTGCGAGCCTGATTGCCGGTATTGGCCGGGTACATGGCCAGGAGGTCATGGTTATCTGTAACGATGCGACCGTGAAGGGTGGCACGTATTACCCGATGTCGGTGAAGAAGCATTTGCGCGCACTGGAGATTGCCGAACTGAACCATCTGCCTTGCGTCACACTGGTGGACAGTGGTGGTGCAAACCTGCCGCAACAGGCGGAAGGGTTTGCCGACCGCGAACATTTCGGGCGCATCTTTTATTATCAGGCAAACCTGTCCGCAAACAACATCCCACAGATTTCTGCTGTGCTTGGATCGTGTACAGCAGGAGGTGCTTACCTGCCTGCCATGTCTGATGTTTCCATCATCGTGAAAAACCAGGGCACAATTTTCCTTGCCGGCCCACCACTGGTGCAGGCGGCAACGGGTGAGATCGTGAGTGCGGAAGACCTCGGCGGCGGGGACATGCATACCCGCCTCTCCGGTGTTTCAGACTATCTTGCAGACAATGACAGCCACGCATTGGCACTTGTACGGGAGGCGATCAGAAACCTCAACCGCACCAAGCCGCCGCAGTTGAAACTCGAAACGCCGGAAGACCCCGCTTATGACCCGGACGAGATTCTGGGAATCGTTTCCGCGGATACGCGCATTCCTTATGATGTCCGGGAGATCATCGCACGGATTGTCGATGGTTCGCGGTTTGATGAATTCAAGGCACGCTACGGCACGACGATCGTCTGCGGTTTTGCGCATGTCATGGGCATGCCGGTCGGGATCATCGCCAATAACGGGGTGCTGTTTTCCGAAAGTTCGCTTAAGGCTGCGCATTTTGTCGAACTGTGCTCCCAGCGCAAAATCCCGCTTGTTTTCCTGCAGAACATTACCGGCTTCATGGTCGGCCAGAAATACGAGGCAGGCGGCATTGCCAAGGACGGCGCGAAACTGGTGACTGCTGTTGCAACAACCAAGGTTCCCAAAATCACGATGTTGATCGGCGGTTCGTTTGGGGCGGGCAATTACGGCATGTCAGGCAGGGCCTACTCGCCCCGCTTCCTGTGGACTTGGCCGAACTCACGGATTTCCGTGATGGGCGGCGAACAGGCAGCAGGCGTACTGGCGACCGTGAAGCGCGCGAGCATTGAACGCGCGGGCGGTGAATGGTCGGTGGAGGAAGAGGCGGAATTCAAGCAGCCGACGCTCGACATGTTCGAGGAACAATCGCATCCCCTTTATGCTTCCGCCCGGCTCTGGGATGACGGGATCATCGACCCGCGCAAGACGCGTCAGGTTCTGGCACTCTCGCTGTCTGCCGCGCTCAACGCAGAGATTGAAGATACGAAATTCGGCGTGTTCAGGATGTGAGGAAACAGATATGCCCAAAAAACTCCTCATAGCAAATCGTGGTGAAATTGCCTGCCATAACTCTCCTTCTCCCCGCGGGGGAGAAGGTGCCCGCAGGGCGGATGAGGGGGAATGATGTCATCGATTTCCACTGGGCAAAAACAGTTTGCCCGCAAGCTTCGACAGAAAGACAATTCTGCCGAGGCCATTCTTTGGGAGGAACTGCGTGACCGCAGATTGCACCGCTACAAGTTCGTGCGTGAACATCCTGTTGGCATTTATTTCGCGGACTTCGCATGTCGCCGTAAGAAGTTAATTGTTGAAATCGATGGTTCTCAGCACGTCGACAGCGTAAGTGATTTCAAGCGTGACGAATGGCTGAACAGAAATGGGTGGTCAGTTCTGCGTTTCAACAACATGCTTGTTTTGAAAGAACGTCAAACGGTATTGAAAACCATTGTCGAAGTAATCGAAGGCAGACTTTATCGTAAAACAGAGTCAAATGAGTGGCGCTATTGGCCGGTCACGGGGCCAAAGTCGTGACTTGTTTCAAAGCTCATAATACCGTCCCCCTCATCCGTCCTGCGGACACCTTCTCCCCCATGGGGAGAAGATCAGGCCTGAGGTTGGCGCATTTGAAACCTCCAATAGTAATCCTGGGGGAAGTATTTTCCATGCAATTCCCTCCTTCAAAGGGAGAAGTAAAGGAAAGAACGTAATGCCCAAGAAACTCCTCATAGCAAATCGTGGTGAAATTGCCTGCCGGGTCATGCGGACGGCACACCATATGGGTGTGGAAACCGCGGCCGTTTACTCTGATGCAGACAAAGCCGCACAGCACCGGTTTCTGGCAGATGAAGCGGTGCATATCGGTCCGGCTGTCGCAGCAGAAAGCTACCTGCGTGGCGACAAAATCATTCAGGCAGCACTGGATACGGGTGCGGATGCAATTCATCCGGGCTACGGTTTCCTGTCGGAAAACCCGGATTTTGTTGAAGC
>JBCCYR010000427.1:0-2783 GCA_039189355.1 Pseudomonadota bacterium | reverse complement strand
GGATGCGCCAGAATGTCTGCCGCTTTGTCATCCCGTAAGAGGCGGCAGTTTCAAGTTGCCCCTTGGGCACAGCATTCAATCCGCCATCAATTACGTTTGCAGCAAAGGCCCCGAATACAATTGCATAAGCCACAACTGCCAGCGAAAAGTTATAGGTGGAGTGCACCCAAGCATCGGCCGAACTCAACGGCATTTTGGCTGCATCACAAACAACGAAATCAATGCCGCGATAGACCGGGTCTGTAATGTCCGAACACAGCGTGCGATGCCGCATGTACTCAATTCCCTGATCCATTGCGATTGGAACAAAGAGAAAGAAAATGATCTCGGGAACACCGCGGATCATGTTTGTGTACACTTTGCCAAACAAAGATAATGGGAGAAAGCTTGACCGCTTCGCGAGCGCGCCACCAAATCCGAACAGCAAGGCAGTCGGTGCTGTAATGGCAAGCAGCATCAAAACAGTCAGAAAGCTGAAGTAAAACGAAAAATGCGTATTGGTGGTGAGATAGCAGCTAAGCCAGACCAGCCCTTCAAGTTTCGACGGCTCCACACAATACGAAAACACGTTCTTGTATCCTTAAAAAAAATCAGGGGCCGTTCGGCCCCTGACTGGAATTTGAATTCATCAATACTTGATGTCAGCACGATCCGGGAACCACTTCGCAAGCATTGCGTTGAGCGTCCCGTCGCTTTTCATAGTGTCGATCGCAGTGTTCAGCTTGCCCTTGAGTTCGCCATCGCTTTCGCGTACGCCGATGCCAACACCGCCGCCGATTGCAACTTTTTCACCAACGAAAACGAGCTCTCCGCCGCTCTCTTCGACGAATTTTGCAAGAAACTGGTCGTCAGCCAAAACTGCATCAGCTTCGCCGGAGCGCACTGCTGCAATAGTCTCGTCAGGGGTTTTGAACTCGACAACAGTTGCACCTGAGTCAGCAACATATGCAGCCTGGATGGTTCCGACTTGCGCTGCAACAACGCCTTTGATCGCATCGTCGCTTGCACCTTTCAGTGCCACATATGCACTTGGGTCTGGTGGGAAATATTCTTGTGTGAAGTCAATCACCTGGTCACGCTCTTCCGTGATGCTCATTCCGGCAATAATGGTGTCGTAGTTGCCTGAAACAAGGTTCGGAATGATGCTGTCCCAATCGTTCTTGACCCACTCACATTTCAGTTTCGCAAGTTCACAAAGGCGATCACCGACTTCACGTTCGAAACCGTCGATTTCACCCTTTTCATTGACAAAGTTATATGGAGGGTAGGCACCTTCTGTACCCATTCTGACAACGTCTGCAGCCAATGCAGATGTTGCAGTGAAAGCAGCAACCAAGGTTGCTGTAATCAGTTTTTTCATGTCTATCTCCCTAGGTTTGTTACCCACTTGTTGAGCTGATTTGTTTTAGCCGGCAGTTGCGCTCAAAAACTGCTTAAGGCGTTTTGATCTGGTTTTATCGAAGACTTCTGACGGTATACCCTGTTCCTCGATAAGACCCTGATGCAAAAATATTACATGGTTTGCAACATCACGTGCAAGCTTCATGTCATGTGTGACAATAATCATTGTTCTGCCTTCCTTGGCGAGATCCTTGATGACCTTGACGACTTCTGCTTCCAGTTCCGGATCCAGTGCAGAGGTAGGTTCATCAAACAGCATGGCCTTTGGTTCCATGGCAAGTGCGCGTGCTATTGCTGCACGTTGCTGCTGGCCTCCGGAAAGCTGGGATGGATAATTGTCTACCTTGTCACCGATGCCGACTTTTTCCAACAGGTCCTTACCAAGGGCAGTTGCCTCTTCCTTGCTGCGTCCAAGGACGCTTACAGGTGCCTCAATCACATTTTCCAGTATGGTCATGTGCGCCCACAGGTTGAATTGCTGAAACACCATGGAGAGGTTTGTGCGAATTTTGCGAACCTGCGTGTCATTTGCCGGGATACGACCACCTGACTGTGCCTTCCAGTCAACCGCTTCACCATCAAACAGGATATCTCCGCCTTGCGGAATTTCCAGAAGGTTCGCGCATCTCAACAGGGTTGATTTGCCCGATCCTGAAGAACCAATGAGTGAAATGACATCACCACGGTATGCGGTCAGATCAATGCCCTTGATAACTTCAAGTGATCCGTAAGACTTGTGAATGTCCTTGAGCGAAATTACAGGAACGTCGTGGTGCCCATTCTGTTTCACTTCATGACTGTTCATGTTGCCCCACTACGCACTACCGATACAAACCCTGATCCCCGACCGTCATAAAAGCATTAAAATCAGCCCGTTGCAATATTACTGCGCGCGTCTGACCATGCCAAACAGGTCGCGCGGATCGTCCGGGTCTGCCAGCATGTCGAGTTCTATGTTATGCCCTGTATTTTCCAATTGGTCATGGATGTATCGCAGTGCTGAAAAGTCTTCCGTTGCAAACCCAACACTGTCAAAAAGGGTGATCTGGTTTCGCGATGTGCGTCCGGGCTTCTCACCGGTCATGACACGCCACATTTCCGTAACCGGATGATCTTCATCGAGTTGCTGGATTTCGCCTTCAATACGCGTTTGTGGTGGGTATTCCACAAAGATATCTGAACGTAGGAGAATGTCTTTGTGAAGTTCGGTTTTGCCCGGACAGTCGCCGCCAATGGCGTTTATGTGGATGCCGCTACCAACCATGTTATCTGTCAGGATTGTCGCGTATTGTTTGTCTGCGGTGCAGGTCGTGATGATTTCGCTGCCAGTGATTGCTTCTTCCGAACTCTTGCACGCGATGACGTCTAGGCCGGTGTTTTTG
>JBCCYR010000426.1:0-2799 GCA_039189355.1 Pseudomonadota bacterium | reverse complement strand
GACTAAAGTTGTTTGGCTGTTTTGGAACAAAAATTCCATTTACAGGATCCAATCCGAAGCGATTTGGCCCGACATCACCTTTCATAAATCCCAAAATGATTGTTGTAATCGCAACTCCAAGATAGGGAACAAAGTTTAAAAGAATCCACCAACCACTCATGCCGCAATCATGGAATCGCTTTACTTGAAGGCAGACATTTGGCCAAAAGAAAATGAGCACTACAAGAAGTCTGACTATCGAAAATCAAATGGAATTTTCAAACCCGCCTCTCTCGAATGAAAAGATAAACATGAACGGAATTAAAACAGCCAACTCCAACAAGACTATCCATATCAGTCCAAGCCAAAACTGTTTGCGGCCAATCCGGCCTTCATGCTCCCAATGTAATTCCACAGTAATTCTCCCCTGTTTCCAGAAGAAATACTAATTGAAATTCAAAAATAAATTGTGAGATATATGTGTAAATTTTTAAATTCGATCCAGCATCGCGTACCAGGTCAGGGCAAGTGGTAGAAGCGGCCAGCGCAGGGCAGCACCACCGGGGAATTTGGGCGTTGGCAGTCTGGACATGATATCGAATTTCGCCATCTGCCCGTTCAAGGCTTGTGCAGCAATCATGCCCGCCATGGTTGCCATGTGTACACCCGAACCGGAATAACCGGAAATGTTGATGATACCGTCCTTGCGAAACTCGAAATGCGGCAGCCGGTTCATGGTGATCGCCAGCGTGCCACCCCAGGCATAGTCAATCCTCGCATCTGCCAGTTGCGGAAACACTTTCAACATCGGCTTTCGCACGGTTGCTGTAATGTCTGACGGGAATTTGTAGGTGTAATTTTCACCGCCGCCAAACAGCATCCTGTTGTCTTCCGAAATGCGGAAATAGTTCACGACAAAGCGTGAGTCGTGAACGCATTCGCCATCCCGGATGAGCGATTTGCAGATGGTCTCATCGAGCGGTTCAGTCGCAACAATGAAATTGTTGATCGGCATGACCCGGTCCGCAACAAGCCTGTCGAGATTGCCAAGATAGCCATTGGCGGCAAGAACAACGTGTTCAGCAGAGATTTCCGCCTTGCCCGTTTTGACAGTGCAAGGCGCTCCACCTTCCATGGAAGTGACACGACTTTGCTCGAAAATTGTTGCTCCGGCTTTGACAGCCGCCCGTGCAAGACCCCGCGCATAGTCCAGCGGATGCAAATGCCCGGCATGGGTATCCAGCAATCCGGCGGAATAATCCGGCGAACCAACTTTCTCGCTCATCTCTTCCGGTGTCAGGTAAGAGAGTGATTGATAGCCGTATTTCGACCGCATGTGCTCGACTTCTTCGGGGCCATGCTTGTCAAAGCGTTTCTTGTGATACGCTTCAATGCTGCCCCGTTTGAGCGCACATTCTATGCCGTGTTTTTCAACAAGATTGCGGACAAGGTCGGCGGCATCCACACCAATCTGGAATGCCTCTTTTGCGAGTATGTCCCCCACCAACTTTTCAAGGTCTTCCTGACCGAGGCGCTGACCTGAACCGATTTGACCGCCATTGCGCCCGGAAGCTCCCCAGCCAACCCGCTGCGCATCGAGAACACAAACCTTGTACCCGGCCTCTGACAAATGGAGTGCAGAGGAAAGACCTGAAAAGCCCGCCCCGACAATGCACACATCAAACTTCAACTCACCTTCGGCTTCCGGAAACTCTTCCAGTGGCTTTGCAGAAGCGGCATACCACGACGGCGCATGCTGTCCCGGCTTGTCGTTGATATCGAGAAGTGATGCGCCCATCAAACACTCAAAAGCAGATGCTCACGCTCCCACGGGCTGATGACTTTCATAAACTCATCGTGTTCGGCCTGTTTGATTGCAGCAAAGATATCAACAAATTCAGGACCAAGAACACGTTTCAGATCATAGGACTGCTTCAGAGCATCAACCGCTCCAAGCAGGCTGAACGGCAGATCGCGACTGCGGTGCTCGAATTCTACAGCCGCCTCTTTTCTCGGCTTGATCTTCTTGGTCATGCCGAGATAGCCGGTTGCAAGGGACGCTGCGATCGCAAGATACGGGTTTGCGTCCGCTCCGATTACCCGGTTTTCAACACGTCTTGCTGCAGGGTTCGCACGCGGTGCGCGCAGGCCCGCAGAGCGGTTGTCGTGTGCCCATTCAAGGTTTACAGGGGCAGAAATTCCGGGAACCAGACGGCGGTATGAATTCACGTAAGGTGCCGCAAACGCACAAGCATTGTACATGTAGGTCTGCTGGCCACCGATGAAGTAGTAAAACAGATCAGACGGCGAACCATCCTTGTTTGAGAAAACATTTTTGCCGTTCTTGGCACTCACCACACTCTGGTGAATGTGCATGGCGCTACCCGGCTGGTCTTCCATGGGCTTTGCCATGAACGTCGCATGGATACCGCACCGCAGTGCAGCTTCACGGATGAGGCGCTTGTAGTGAAATACCTCGTCCGCAAGCTTTACGGGATCGCCATGCATGAGGTTGATCTCAAGCTGGCCGGCTCCCGATTCCTGGATGATTGTATCAATCTCCAGATTTTGCGCTTCGGCATAATCGTAGACGTGTTCAATGACTCGCTCATGCTCATCCACGGCAGAAAGTGAAAATGCCTGGTTTGAGAGGCTCTGGCGTCCGGACCGCCCGATTGGTGGCTCAAGCGGATAGTCCGGGTCTGTGTTGGGTTTGGTGAGATAAAACTCGATTTCCGGAGAGACAATCGGCACCCAGCCCTTTTTGCGGTAAAGGTTTATGACCTTTTTCAATACCTGCCGGGGAGCAAAGGAAATCGG
>JBCCYR010000425.1:0-2802 GCA_039189355.1 Pseudomonadota bacterium | reverse complement strand
CCGAATGGCCTGCCATGCACAAACTATTGGAAGAAACCTTTGCGTCAAAAACGCGGGACGAATGGGCCGGACTGTTTGAAGGAACAGATGCTTGCGTAGCACCTGTGCTCGATTTCGACGAGGCTGCCACATATTCGCATAACGCTGAACGCAAAATATTTTTTGAGGCAAACAGTGTCGTGCAAACCACTGTTGTGCCACGGTTGGGCAGAAGCACATCACCAACTCCTCTCTTTGGTTCAAGGACCGGTGCTGATGGCCGCAAGGTGCTTGAGGGCGCAGGTTTTAAACCTGTGAAAATTGAAAGCCTTGCAACTTCCGGCGTTTTGCTTTGAAGTGACTCGCATTGGAGGAAATCATGCAAAGCAATGTTCTCGACTACTCGGTTGCGGATGCGGTCTGCACGATAACACTCAACAGGCCGGATTCGCTCAACTCGTTCAACCATGAACTGCGCACGGACTTGCTGAAGGCATTGCAAATCGCAGAAGCGCACAAGGCGGTTCGTGTAATCGTGCTTAAAGGCAGCGGCAAGGGTTTTTGCGCAGGCGCTGATTTGGGCGAAGGACTTGAACGCGACATCGAAAAGGAACTGAAGGAGGAATACAAGCCGTTCCTCATGGCAATTCACGACTCTTCAAAAGTGTGCATTGCACAGGTCCATGGCTGCGCCGCCGGAATTGGCGCCGGACTGGCCATGGTCTGCGATCTGGTGGTCATGTCGCAGGATGCTTACGTTTACCTTGCTTTCGCTGCCATTGGCCTGGTTCCGGATGGCGGTTTGAACTGGCACCTTTACAATTCGCTTGGCCCGAGAAAAGCATTTGAGACCATTGTAGAAGGTAAACGGCTTAGTGCCGAAGAATGTTTGCATTACGGGATATGCAACGAGGTGGTTCCTTTTGAAAACCTGGAAGCTTCGGTTCTGGAACGCGCTGCCAAAATTGCGAAGGGCGCGCCGCTTGCACAGGCTGCTGTGAAGAAAATAATGCGGCAGACCGGAAGCATGACACTCTCACAAACAATCGATTTTGAGGCCGAAATCCAGAAACCACTTGCATAAAGCGAAGATTGCCACAGCGCTGTGGACGCATTCTTCAAAAAGGAAAAACCTGTTTTCAAAGGAAAATGAATTCATGAAAACCGCCGCAGAGCTTGGCCGTGAAATCGCGGCTGGAACGACTGACCCTGTTGAGCTGACAGAAGCGACGCTTGAAAAAATCGAAGCACACCCAAAACGGGAAACCATATTTGCACGTTTAACCCGGGAACGTGCAATTGGCGAAGCTGAGGCTGCGCGTGGACGCCAGAAATCAGGAAACCTGAAAGGCCCGCTTGATGGTGTGCCGATCTCATGGAAAGACCTGTTTGATACCGCAGGCGTAGCAACCGAATCTGGCTCTAAACTTCTGGCAGGTCGTGTGCCGGAAAAGGACAGCATTGCTTTGGAAAACGCAACAAATGCGGGTCTTGTCTGTGTCGGCAAAACGCATTTGTCGGAGCTGGCCTTCTCCGGTCTGGGCATCAACCCGAGCACAGCCACATCACCCAACATCCATGGAGACCATCTGGCACCCGGCGGCTCATCATCCGGTGCAGCAGCTTCCGTTGCCTACGAACTGGTTCCGGTCGGCATCGGTTCGGACACCGGCGGCTCGGTCCGCATACCTTCCGCATGGAATGATCTTGTAGGCTTCAAGACAACCCATGGCATGATCTCATTGAAGGGAGCGGTGCCCCTGTGCTCTGCATTTGATACGGTCGGGCCGTTATGCACCAGCATGGAAGACGCATGGTTGGCGACCGCTATTATGGCGGGACTTGAACCTGATCTGCCGGAAACCAAGCCGGTTTCCGAATGCAGTTTTTTGGTCAACGAAACCATCATGCTGGATGACCTGGGAAAAGACCAGCGTGAAGGCTTTGAACTGTTCGTTGAAGAACTGCAGAAAGCGGGTGCAACAGTCCATCGTGGCCCAATCCCTGAATGTGATGACATCCTGCCACTCGGGCCCGTTCTGTTTCCCTTTGAGGCCTGGCAAGAATGGGGGGAAGCAATTGAAGCACAGCCGGACTTGATGTTTGAACCGATCCGCAACCGGTTTGAGTCCGGCAAGGGACTGAGCCGAGAACAGTATGATACAGCCTGGACACACATGCTTGCTCTGCGTCAGGCGTACAACAAGCGCACTGTTGAGTATGACGCTGTGCTGGCACCAACCGTGGCAATTGCACCACCGGAGGTGGCACCGCTGCTTGCTGACTTTGAACTTTTCGGTGCAACCAACATGATGGCGCTGCGTAATACCCGCTTTTTCAACATGTTTGGTTGTTGCGCCCTGTCTCTTCCGACATCAAAACCCGCTTCCGGTATTATGGTAGTCGCCCAGGGCGGCAAGGACAGGGAATTGGCAAGTCTGGGTTTGGGAATTGAGAAGGCGATCGCCTAGCCCATTGCATCAGAACACAATTTCGCTAGTGTTATGTTGATAAAATTCAGGGGAGGAGAAGCAGATGAAAACTCGCGCAGCCGTAGCCTTCGAAGCTGGCAAGCCAATGGAAGTAACCGAGGTCGATCTCGAGGGCCCCAAAGAAGGGGAAGTCTTGGTGGAGATCAAGGCAACCGGCCTTTGTCATACGGATGATTTTACTCTCTCTGGGGCTGACCCGGAAGGCATTTTTCCGGCCATTCTGGGCCATGAAGGAGCAGGCGTTGTGGTTGATGTGGGCCCAGGCGTGACAACACTGAAAAAGGGCGATCACGTCATTCCGCTTTACACACCGGAATGCCGTGAATGCGAT
>JBCCYR010000424.1:0-2822 GCA_039189355.1 Pseudomonadota bacterium | reverse complement strand
GAAAGGACGTTTGAGACGCTTGCCTCACGGCTCTTGTTGGGAACCACATCAAGCGGAATGTCCGGATCAGGCGTTTCATAGTTGATGGTTGGCGGAATAACACTTTCCATCATTGTCTTGAACGAGAACACTGCCTCAATTGCACCGCCTGCGGTCAATGTATGGCCGATCATGGACTTGTTGGACGAAATCGGTGTTTCATGGATTTTGTCACCGAAGACAGCATGCAGGGAATTGTATTCCATGCGATCATTTTCCGGTGTGGAAGTGCCGTGAGCATTAACATAACCAATATCGTCTACGGTCACGCCTGCGTCCTCAATGGCCGCTGAAATGGCGGTA
The DNA here is from genome assembly GCA_039189355.1 of Pseudomonadota bacterium. Lineage (GTDB taxonomy): Bacteria > Pseudomonadota > Alphaproteobacteria > Rhizobiales > Rhizobiaceae > JAALLB01. Next base: position 2,480 of record JBCCYR010000424.1, on the reverse strand, counting down.
ATGACCGGAGCGCCGTCCGGGCTTGAACGGGTGCGGTGGAAGCTGTCCGCTTTTTCGCCGACCCCGCGAATTACACCAAGAACTTCCGCGCCACGGTTGGTTGCGTGTTCTAGCGTCTCGAGGACCAGAGCAGCGGACCCTTCAGACATTACAAAACCGCTACGGTCTTTGGAGAAGGGACGTGAGGCTTTTTCAGGCGCATCATTATTTGCGGTGGTAAGTGCGGAAAGAAGTGAAAAGCGGATTAGTCCCTCTGCTGTTACTGAGCCATCTGAAGCAACGCACAATGCGGCTTCCGTATCGCCACGACGGATTGCTTCGATGCCTTGCTGCAGGGCTGTCGCGCCAGACGCACATGCGGTTGAGAGCGAAATGGGCAAACCTTGCGTTTCATACTTTTCAGCCAGGCGGAACGCGATTGTGCCAAGCTGGATACGGTTGTGCATTTCTTCCTGCTTGTGTTCCTGGGCAGATGTCAGCATCCGTTCATAGCCCATTTCACCATTGTCTGTGCGGCTGATGAGGTCAAACCTGTGCTGCCATTCGAGTTCAACAGGCGGCGCTGCAAAGAATAGCGGGCCAGGGAAGCCGTCTTTGCCAAAGCCGGCCATCGCCAGCGCCTCTTCCGTTGTGGCATCTGCCATTGCATAGGAAATACCGGGTGCGGACTCTTCTTCCGGATCCATGAAATCCACGGTTCCTGCAATTCGTGTGCTCAGACCATCGGTTGAGAAACGCTTGATCTGGTGAATGCCGGATTTGCCATCTGTAAGCGCTTTCCAGTTATCATCCAGCCCGCGACCAAGGGACGACACTGCACCCATTCCGGTTACAACAATGATTGGTCTGCCTTTGTGGTCTGTATATTTGGAGGTCATTGATATTCTCCTATGCTTTCTCAACCATTGCGAAACCTTCGCCACAAACGTGGCCAATCGATGTCACCATGATGCTTGAAATTTCGCCGTTCGCCGCGGCTTCCTGTTCTTCAAAAGGCGCATAGAAACCATCGTTTTTCAAAGCAAGTGCCGCAAGCGCGACGCCGGTTGGGAACGTGGCTTCAAGAGGCTGCCCGATCAAGGTCTGAAAACACCTGACGGGTGTATCTGTGCCCAGCTTGTTTTTCAGGTATCCATGTTCAAATTCCATTGCCTCAGGCACGCCGGTTGCGCCTGATATGACTGCGTCTGGCGTTTTTCCTAATTTGTCAAACATACGATCAAGACGGGCAACGCCTTTGTCTCCCTCGCGTTTTCCAAGATCGGAACTTACCTTTGACAGTTTGGCATATGCGGTTGTGCCACGGCTTTTTGCATGTTCTGCTTCCTCAAGAACAAGAAACGCACCAACGCTACCAAATCTCATCCCGCCGCCATTTTCCTGACGTCCGTGTATGCCTTCTTTTCCTCCGGCATAGAGGTAGTGACCAAGGGCGTGAGGGAGCAATGCATCCGGGCGATCTGCATGGTAAGAACCGCCAACCAGCATATGGCTGCTTTGGCCGGAAGCAATTCGCGAAACCGCATTTTCAATCACAGTAACTCCGGCAGTTTCTTCGCCCATATAGGTCCGGGATGAACCGGTGACCTTGTGAACAATCGAAATATTGCCAGCAAGCAGGTTTGACAGTTGTGCCAGAAAAAGGGTAGGGCGCAAATCTGATGGAAGACGCTCAAGCAGAACAGCCTCACGGTCATTGCTGGCAACGGCATCCCGCATGATAGCTTCATCGGTTTCAACATCCCGCTCGCCACCACCCGCAGCCACGACGAGATCCATGGTTGAAACCAGGTCGGCATCTTCTTTCATGCCTGCGTCATCAAGTGCCAGTCCTGCCGCGTAAGTCCCGAGACGCTGCCAGTTTTCCATCTGGCGTTGGTCACCACGGCGGGGGATCTGCAAGGACCAGTCCATTTCCGGAAGCGGATGTACGCCATAGGGAGGGACAGTTTCCAAATCCACAAGTGGTTCCGGAGCCTTGTCGTCCCCCAAAACTTCCCAATGGTGATCGGCGCCTTCCCCATAACACGAGACAAGCCCAATACCTGTGATCCAAACTTCTTTACCGGTTGATGACATGGATAATTTTCCGAAGAGCAGAATGCTTCTGTTTTGTTCAAATTAAACGGACTTTTTCATGTCCGCAACCTGTGCCTTGATTGTGTCCTGCAGATCAGGACTTGGAAACGGCATGATCGTGAATGTGAGTTGTGCATTTGCAACGCGTTTGCCTTCAGATCGGATTTCAGCCCTGGTTACGGCAAAGCCAGAACCCTCATGTTCAATCTCGGCCTTGATTTCCAATTCTGTCCTTGGACCAACAAAGTCCCGAAGCTTTCCTTCTTTCACACCTGCAAGGAGGGGAATTTTCTCAAAATCAATAGTATGCATGATCAAAATGCCGGAGGCTTGTGCCATGGTTTCAATCATCAAGACGCCTGGAACCAGTGGATGACCCGGAAAATGTCCTTCAAAAACAG
>JBCCYR010000423.1:0-2838 GCA_039189355.1 Pseudomonadota bacterium | reverse complement strand
CCAGCACATCGTCATGGGTGCGGAAGATGGTCAGCATGTGCAAGAGCAGGTCGCCGAAATCGACGGCGTTCAGTGTGCGCAGACGGTCTTGATATGCAGCCATGATTTGGGTGTAAGGGACACGCGTGAGTTCAACCATCACGAATGCACCTGCCCCCATCAATGGTGGCATGATTTGCCCTCCGGAAGAGGCAACTGCTTCTACAGCTGCCGCCAGTTTTTTGGGGTAACCCAGCTTTGTCATGGCAGGCAGCGTAATCGCACCAGTGGAAGCTACGTTTGCAGAAGCAGAACCGGAAATAGAACCGAACAGGGCAGAAGATATCACCGAAACTTTGGCTGCACCGCCTGTAAGGCGGCCCGCGGCAGACGCAGCAAGGTTCATGAAGCCCTGCCCTGCTTCCCCGGCATTAAGAACAGCGCCGAATATTACAAAGATCGCAACTACATTGACTGAAACGCCCGTAAGACTTCCCCAGATACCGCCTTCTGCAATGGTTAGAGTTCCCAGAAAACTTGGCAGTGGTGTCCCGGAATGTCCAAATTCGCCAGGTATATGCTGACCGAGCAATCCGTAGCCAAGTGCAACACCTGCTACTATGGGCAATGGCCAACCGATCGCTCTTCGCGATGCTTCCAAAACAATGAGAAGGAGAACGATGGCAATACCTGTCTGAAAGTTACCCTCCAAAAAACCGTATTGGTCAGAGAGGTTTTCCTGATTGAAGGCTATCCAAAGACAGGCAGCAATCCCGGTCGCAGCCAAGATGACGCCACTTGCCCGTTTGAACCACCCTCCCTCCGCAAAGAGGAATATCCAGGGCAGCGCCAGCGCAAGATGAAGGGGGCGGCTTACAAGATTTGGAACAAGGCCGGAGAAAATCAGTCCGATATGAAACCCGACCAAAACAACGGCCAAGCCGAGCATTGTCATCCGCCAGACCGGGGTCTTTGCTGTATCGCCAGTTATCATCTAAACTTTTCTGAAAGAGAATGGTCCGGCAAAGAGAGTTGCCGGACCATGAATTTTAACCCGTTACTGCTGGGCTTCCGTCAGTTCAAACCCTGCTTCCTTGTAATAGCGAATGGCACCTGGATGAATTTTGCCGGTAATATTTGCCATCAACCCTTTGTCGACACCGTTCCACCATGGCGCACCTTTTCCCATTTCGCTCCTTTGTTCCCAAAACGTTTTGGTCAGCGCATATGCAGCATCATCACTCATGGCTGTGGTTGTAAACGCAGCGACAGGAAGTGAAGTCGTCGTGATATCCACGTCCTGCCCGGTATAGGTACCAGCCGGGATAACAAGCTTGGCGCGCTTGGATTGCTTGATCTGGTCATCACTTAAGGAGATTACATTTACTCCGGTTGAAGCTGCAGCCTCAATAACATTGGGTGCAGGCCAGGAACCGGCTGTCACAAATCCATCGATTTGTCCGTTTTTAAGTGCCGGAACGGCATTGGAAAGTTCTGCATCCGCAAGATTTACCTTGCCTTCGAGGCCAAACAATTTCAGATATTTTTCACCTTCCCTTGCCCCGAAAGACCCTTTGCCAAGCAGGATTGTTTTACCCTCCATGCCAGCGAAATCTTTCACTCCGCTTTTTTCAGCCATGACAAAATGCATTGTCAGGGATGGAATGGGAAAGAGGGCACGGATTTCATCAAACTTTGGATCGCCTTTACCCTCGAACATGGCCTTGCCGCCCTGGGCAAGCTTAACCAGAATCGGTGGTGTGGTGAACACATAATCTGCCCCACGGGCTTTTGTTTCCAGAACGTTCTGAACTGACCCCTGGCTTTCCTCAACTGTAACAATGATCTCTCCGTTGCTGCCAGCCTTCATCGCCTCGGAAATCTGAACACCCATCTGATAGTAGGATGAAGTGGATTTCGCGGATTTGTAGGTAATACGGGTTTCAGCCTGGGCAAAAGTTGCCATCGCGACAATGGTCAAACCAAGCCAGGTAGATGCCAGAAGTTTTTTCATAGTTTCCTCCAAGTGAACTCAATTCAGCCTAATATGAGAGTTCAGGAGAGGCAACGAAGTTCTTGTTAACTTGAACAGCAAGCGCTGAATTTCGCATTTTTAAATGTCGGCTATAGAGAAACCGGGAATAATTCCCACCGATATGCGAATGCCTGCCATGGGTCGAATTCAAAAATCAAATTCTTGCTGCTTCCGTACGGTTCCGGACCTTCAAGGCTTTAAGGATGGCACTGACATGCAACTTCACAGTACCTTCAGTTATGCCCAGTGTCTCTGCAATCATCTGGTTTGATGCGCCTTCACGGATCAACCCAAGAATCTGCGTCTGACGTTTTGTGAGCTTGAATTCAGTGTTTCTTTGGGAATTGACGGAACGATCCGGCCCCGATGACACAAGGTTCTTTGTTGCGCTTAATGCTTTTTCGAAGTCGGCAAAATGTGTTGAGAGGCTTGCGACCAGATTTTCCACTGCCGCATTGCCTTTGATATCAGCATTCTGCAAACTGGAAACCGAGTGACGCAATGCGTTGAGTGGCCCAGAAAGATCCTGCGCTGCAATATATGCAAATCGTCCTTCTGCAACCTCACTGCGACGCGCTTCAGCCAGGGTACGTTCGAGTGCTTCCAGTGCTTCACGTCTGTCTGTCACATCAAGGGCCACGCCATCCCAGATTGTTGATCCGTCGACTTGCCGTCTTGGTTGCCCTAATGATCGCACCCATCGATAGGTGCCGTTAGGTGCCTCAACGCGTACTTCAGTATCCAAAGCGGTCAAATTGACGGATAAGCTGTTCGAGACTGCGATGCGCGATGCAGCGATCTGGGCAGCGAATGGGCTGTCGCTG
>JBCCYR010000422.1:0-2840 GCA_039189355.1 Pseudomonadota bacterium | reverse complement strand
CCAGGAGTGAGGTCAGTTCATCAATCTGGGAATTCAGCCGGTTTAGAACCTGATCCTTGCCGGTGATCTCCTGACTGAGCAGGAACTGCGCCAGCACGAAAACCGACAGAAGAAACATGATGGCTAGCAACAGTGTTGCCAGTGCATCCACAAAACCCGGCCAGTAATTGACTGTGCGTTCCCGGTATCTTGATCTTGCTACTGCCATCGGACCGTCAGTTTCTGGAAGCTTTCTCGAAGAATGTATTGAGCTTGCGCATCAGCATCAGCATGTCTTTTTGCTGCTCTTCCTGTTGCTCCAGTTGCTGGCGGGTGATCTCCTGCTCGCTTCGCATGTGCTTCACCATGTGCTGAATGCTCTCAACCAGATTGGCCAGTGCTTCATTGGTACGACCGCTTGTGCCCTGCGATTGCAAACGCTCGGCAACGATATCAAGCTGGCTGCGAACATCATCCTGACCAAGACTGCCGTCAGAAGAGAGGTCTGTTACGGATGTCAGCCAGTTTTCCAATTCGGTGTAAAACCGGGTCTGTGCCCGTCCCGCCTGCAGATCGAGGAACCCCAGAACCAGCGAACCGGCAAGACCGAAAAGAGATGAGGAGAAAGCCGTCCCCATGCCATCCAGCGGTTCTTTCAAACCCGACTTAAGGGCATCAAGCACATCATTCGCATCACCGGAATTGGGATCAAGGCTTTGAATAGTATCGCCGATTGAGCCAATGGTCTGCAGCAAACCCCAGAATGTTCCGAGCAGCCCGAGAAACACCAGCAAGCCAATCAGGTAACGCGAGATGTCCCGGCTTTCATCGAGACGGTTTCCGATAGAATCGAGAATGGACCGCATGGAAAGTGTTGAGATGCTTACATCCTGTCTGGACTGCCCAAGCAGCGCCTTCATGGGTGCCAACAAAACCGGCTCACGGCCAATATCAAGATCAGGATTGCCCTGCCTGAAACTGTTGACCCATCGCACTTCCGGGATGAGGCGAATAACCTGTATCAGTGCGAGCAGAATACCGATGATCAACACACCGATAATCAGACCGTTCAGGCCCGGATTGGTTTCGAATGCTGAAAGTATCTGCCGGTATAAAACAGCTGCAAGAAATCCTGTAATAATCAGGAAAATAAGCATGCTGAGCAGAAACACACTCGGATTTGAAAGTCTGTGTGGGTCAAATTCCCGTGCCACTGCACTACCTCCCGTACATAACCGACTTTATAAACAAATCAGACCATTTGAGGATTAAACCGTAAAGCTTGGAAATAAAAGGCTTTTGGGAACGCCACAAGCTAACTTTTCACCGCATTGCGGACGACATTGCCAAGCAACCGGTGAATATGCTCATTTCCGGCCAAAACCGTATGGGTTTCAAACAGCTTCTGTCCGCCACTTAGATCGGTTACGTAGCCACCGGCTTCGCGGATCATGATCATCCCTGCAGCAAAGTCCCAAGCTTGTGGGCCACGCTGCCACGTTCCATCCAGACGCCCGGCTGCAATATATGCCAGATCAAGAGCAGTCGATCCCGTACAGCGAACCCCAGAAGTTTCACGCATGACAGCAGCCTGCTCAAGCAGGGCCTGTTTGTGACCTTTCTGCCCCAGACGCGGAATATGAGTGGAGATGAGACACTCCGGCAGTTCACGCCGGGCAGAAACCCGCATTCTGCTATCGTTGGCAAAGGCTCCCTGCCCGCGTTCAGCGGTAAACAATTCGTCTGTTGCCGGATTGTAAATCACACCTGCAACAATCTGTCCTTCGCGCTCCAATGCTATTGATGTGCAAAAATGCGGCAGGCCGTGCATGAAATTGTGGGTGCCATCGAGCGGATCCACGATCCAGCGGTTCTGTGGTTCACTACCCTTGATCTCGCCGCTTTCTTCCATCAGGAAACCAAAACCGGGTCTTGCCGTTTCAAGCTCTTTGCGGATGATCTTTTCTGCCTTGATATCGGCGCTGGTGACAAAATCACCTGGCCCCTTCACTGAAACCTGAAGGTTCTGAACCTCGCCGAAATCGCGAGACAGCGACCGGCCTCCCTTAAAGGCAGCATTTGTCATGACATTCAATAAAGCGGAACGGGCCAATGCCTGATCTCCGGGAAACGGTTAGTCGGCGCGGCGGATGTATTCGATCTCGCTGGTATCAACCACGATGCTCTCACCGGCCTCGATGAAAGGCGGAACCATGACGCGTATACCGTTTTCCATAACGGCAGGCTTGTAAGATGAAGAAACTGTCTGGCCTTTGACAACCGGGTCCGCCTCTTCGATTTTCAGTGTAACCTGATCAGGAAGCTTTATTCCGATCGGCTTTTCTTCATAAAGTTCAACGGTCACCATCATGCCGTCCTGAAGAAATGCGGCACGCTCACCGACAAAATCTGTCTGCAGTTCAAGCTGCTCGTATGATTCAGAATCCATGAAAACCAGCGCTTCACCTTCCGCATAAAGATACTGAAAATCCTTTTGCTCAAGCCGCACGCGCTCAACTGTTTCGGATGCTCGAAACCGTTCATTGTGCTTGCTTCCGTCAAGCAGGTTTTTAAGCTCAACCTGATTAAAAGCACCACCCTTGCCTGGCTTCACGGCATTGGCCTTTACAGCAACCCAGAGTGAGTTTTTGTGCTCAATTACATTGCCAGGCTTGATTTCATTACCGTTGATTTTCATTTCAACATTTTTCCGGAAATATCCGGTCTCCAATTTTCATTGATGGCACAAGTTGATGCGGGTTGAACACACTTATACAAAATACGCAAGGCCGAATTCAAAAGAGGGATTGGGTAGAGAGATCAGTTTACAGATGGCCAGCGGTTTGCCTGCATCAGAGCCT
>JBCCYR010000421.1:0-2844 GCA_039189355.1 Pseudomonadota bacterium | reverse complement strand
GACCGGCCCTGTTTTTATCTAGGCGCAAACGGGAGATTGCGCCCAATAAGAATATAACAAACAAAACAGTGTCATCTTTGTAGCTTGGAGTTGATGACACAGCAGGTGAGGGGAAAATGGCTGTAACCGACATGCCGAGCGGCATTGAAAAGCCGAAAGTAAAACTTCTCAACGATCCGAAATTCAGGGCAATAATCTTTCAGTGTCTACTGGTTGCTTTCCTTTCATGGATTGTTTGGGGAATGATTACGAACGCGGCAACCAATCTCAAGAATGCCGGAATTGCATCGGGATTTGGATTCCTTTCAACCGAAGCAGGTTTCGGGCTGAACTTTTCACCATTCATTGAGTACAGCGAAACATCATCATTCCTTGATGTCTACTGGGTCGGGTTGCAAAACACACTGGTGATTGCCGTCGTCGGTATATTCTTTGCCACAATTCTCGGATTTATCATGGGGATAGCAAGGCTCTCCAATAACTGGGTCATTAACAGAATGGCCTACGTTTATGTGGAGGTAATGCGCAATATTCCTCTCTTGGTGCAGATTTTCATCTGGTACAAAGGGGTTGGTGCATTCCTGCCTTCGAAGCGCGATCCGGCTGATCTCGGTTTCCTTGGCCAACTTAACGCCGCGGGGCTTTATGCACCAAAACCGGTTCTGGCTGAAGGCGCCGGGATGGTCGGTTGGGCTTTACTGGCTGCTGTGGTTATCACCTGGTTTATAAACCGGTGGGCAAAGAAGCGTCAGATGGCTACCGGTGAGCGGTTTCCCGTGTTTTGGACCGCACTGAGCCTGATCATCTTTCTTCCGTTGATCATGTATTTCATTATGGGTAGCCCGATTTCAGCCGAATACGCGACTAAAGGTAATTTCGGACCTCGCGGCGGCATGCAGATTATTCCCGAATTCATCGCACTGCTTATTGCATTGGTAACCTATACCGCAGCCTTCATAGCCGAGATTGTGCGAGCCGGTATTCTTGCGGTTAACCGTGGTCAGACAGAAGCATCTTATGCACTTGGGTTGCGTCCAGGGCAGACCTTGCGCCTTAATATCATTCCACAGGCATTGCGGGTGATTATCCCGCCATTGACCAGTCAGTATCTCAACCTGACCAAGAACTCCTCTTTGGCTGTTGCGATTGCGTATCCGGATTTGACTGCGATATTTGCTGGTACCGTCCTTAACCAGACTGGTCAGGCAGTTGAGATTGTCGGTATGACGATGCTTACCTACCTCGCGATATCACTTCTGACGTCGCTGTTCATGAACTGGTATAATGCCAAAATGTCACTGGTAGAGCGGTAGGAGCGAGAAAATGGCAAATTCGAAAAATGATCTCAGCTTTGTCCGTACCGAACTGGCAGCTACTTTACCGCCTCCTGTAAACGATTCAGGAATTGTCGGCTGGATGCGCAAGAACCTGTTTTCCAGTATTGGAAATACGATCCTGACGCTGATAGGTGTTTACCTGGTTTATCTCATCGTGCCAGGAACGCTGAAGTGGGTGTTTTTTGACGCTGTCTGGAGTGGTTCAGACCGTCTGGCTTGCGCAACTGTAGCGCAGGGTGGTGAACTGCCGGACAAATGGAAGGCTGCCTGCTGGCCATATGTCGGAGCTTACCTCAAACTGTTTATTTATGGCCGCTATCCGGATGCTGAGCTATGGCGCGTGAACATAGTACTGTTCATGTTTTTTGCAGGTCTTATCCCGTTGGCGATGCCGTCTTTGCCCTTCAAAAGAGAGAACATGATCTTCATGCTGGGTGTTTTCCCGGTTGCGTCTTTCGTTCTGCTTTCAGGCGGCAATCTGGATTTCAACGGGTTTATCATACCAGACTCAATCATGGGCCCATCCGAACTTCGGTTCTGGATAGATTATTTCCTGTTTTCAGCTGTAATCGTCGGGCTGGTGTTTGCTTATATGAAGGCAACGGACTCCGATCCGTCGCGTCCTGCAGCCATAACGGCGTTGGCAATGGCGGTATTTGGGTTGGTGCTCTTCGTAATGTCCATTGATTTCGGCCTTGTGCATGTCGAGACTCCCTTGTGGGGTGGTTTTGTCATGACGCTGGTAATTGCCGTGACAGGCATTGTGGCAGCCTTGCCGCTCGGGATTCTCCTGGCGCTTGGCCGCCGGTCGCAAATGCCTGCAGTCAGTCTGTTCAGTGTGATCTTTATTGAGTTCTGGCGGGGTGTCCCGTTGATCACTGTTCTTTTCATGTCATCTGTAATGTTGCCACTGTTTTTGCCGGATGGAGTTACGTTTGACAAACTCTTGAGGGCGTTGATCGGTGTCGCACTGTTCTCTTCAGCCTATATGGCGGAAGTTGTTCGCGGTGGCATGCAGGCTATTCCGAAGGGACAGTACGAAGGCGCCATGGCTGTGGGCCTGAATTACTGGCAATCCATGCGGATGATCATTCTTCCTCAAGCATTGAAGATTGTCATCCCGGGTATCGTGAATACCTTCATTGGCCTCTTCAAGGATACGACACTGGTTTCAATCATTGGTCTTCTTGATTTTCTTGGGATGATCAACCTTTCGCATTCAGATGCGAACTGGGCAACACCCGTGCAGGCAATGACGAGTTATGTCTTCTGCGCGTTCATCTTCTTCCTCTTCTGTTTTGGCATGTCTCGATATTCGATTTTCATGGAAGACAGACTTAACACTTCACACAGGTAACGATCATGGCTGAAGCAGCAAAAAAAATGACGGTCTCCGAGACCGATGTCGCAATCGAAATCACGGACATGAATAAATGGTACGGCGATTTTCATGTGCTGAAAGATATCAACCTGAAAGTAATGAGAGGCGAGCGCATCGTGGTTGCCG
>JBCCYR010000420.1:0-2849 GCA_039189355.1 Pseudomonadota bacterium | reverse complement strand
TATTGAGTCATGCAAAAGTTGTCAAATGCGCCTCGGTGAACTGGCTGCCGGTGAAAATTTTTGGAAACGGGCTGCGACGGCTCTCTCCAACTCAAGCTGTGACGATGGTGAAAATCCAAGCAGACTAATGAATGCCGTACAACGTTGGGCCCAAAGTCCGATCGAATGGAACCAATCATTTATTGATCGCTTGCTGGATCCACCGACACACCCAGAAATGCTCGGGCGTTTGGGAAGGTACGAGATCGAGCGGATCATAGGCAGCGGAGGCATGGGCGTTGTCTTCAAAGCATTTGACACTGAACTGAACCGCCCCGTCGCAATCAAGCTCCTGGCTCCCTATCTAGCGGGAGTTGGTTCCTCCCGGCAACGTTTCGCAAGGGAAGCTAGGGCTGCTGCCGGCGTCGTTGACGATCATGTCGTGCCTATTCACAATGTTGAATCCGAAAACCATCCACCTTTCCTTGTCATGCAGTATGTCGCCGGTGGTTCATTGCAAGAAAAACTTGATGCGGATGGACCTCTTGAAATTTCAGAAGTCTTGCGGATTGGGTTGCAAACAGCGAAGGGACTTGCTGCCGCGCATGCGCAGGGTCTTATCCACCGCGATGTAAAGCCATCCAACATCCTTTTAGATGAAGGAATCGAACGGGCGTTATTAACAGATTTTGGATTGGCACTTGCAAATGGCGATGCCAGTTTGACGCGTAGTGGTTTTCAGCCTGGTACTCCGCAGTTTATGTCTCCAGAACAGGTTCGCGGTGATGCTATTGATGGACGCAGCGATCTGTTCGGACTGGGGTGTGTGATGTACGCCGCTTGTACCGGCCAATCACCGTTTCAAGCAGAATCCAATTATGCTGTTCTTCGCCGAATCACCGACGACGCACCGCGGGCGCTGAGCGAAATAAATGCACAGGTTCCGTGGTGGTTAGAACGAGTTATCGAGCGGCTTTTGAGCAAAAACCCCGATGAGCGATTTTGCGATGCAGGGGAGTTGGCGAACCTGCTTCAGAAATGCCTTCTTCACTTAGAAAAACCAACAATAGTTCCGCTTCCAACTGGCTTGTCAAAAGTTTGTCCGGAGCGATATTTCACCTGTTTCTTTTCATCAAAAACGATTGGAGTTTTTGCCATGTCGATGATTGTCCTTACGTTCTTCAGCTTCATGTTCGCACAAGTTGGAGGAGCTCCTGATGATCCAGTAATTCAATATACGGTGCCTTCTTCATATGATCGACAAATCCCATCTAGTACAGAGGTTGTCTTTCCGATGCCCGATGGCATGTTTGGAGAATATTTTCAAATCATAGCCGATGATGAGATCACACGCTGTGCCATTGGCAAACCATCGCGATTTACATTCCAAAGAGAAGCTTCACATTTAGTCCGGTTAAATGGTGTGCCTGGCTACACGAGCAGTAAAAACACAACAGGATGTAACTTTACTGGCAAAATCGAAGTATTTACGCCAAAAGATCGAGAATCCTGTGAGTGGCTCGAATCCAATGCCGCTTCAGTCGGGTGGAAACGATTCGATTTTCATTTTGCTGAAGTTACCGGCAAAGTTGTCACCCGTGTCGCCTACTTAACAACTCCCAAAAAAGATACCAACCAGAAGCAGGAATTGAAATACGTTGTATCCACCAGCCTTGAAAGTAACGCTGACCCAATTGCTGAAGCTGAAAAGCGGGGTTCCGTTGTCGCTGTTTTCAAGCTGAAATTCCACAAATGATAAATAGTTTCAACACAGATTCTGGATTGCCTGTTTAATGACTAAACACTCCGAATAGCGAAAGCGTCTTCTAGTTGGGATTCTTTCCGCTTGCCGTGGTTGCTATGATGGGATGTCTGGGACCACCTTCGTTGGTAGAGCCCCGCTGGCGTGGTAGGGCCGGGCGTGCCATCTGCAAAACAAGCAGGGGCGTTATCTAAAAACTTCCGCTCATGGTCAGCACCATATGTCTTTAAACAGGATTGTAAACTTACCGAGAACGCACGTTGCTGATTTCCCTGATCGTTGTGTCAGATGTGGATGTGACCCGGAAGGCAAATCCATCCGTATCTGGACGCACAGCATCGGCTGGTGGACGATCGTGTTTTGGATGTTCGGTCGCGGTTTCGCGGTTCGCATTCCAGCGTGCCCTCGGTGTGCTTGGAGTATTCGCCTTCAGCGTACCGGTGGAACGATTGCCATTGTCGCATTTACGTGTTTCTTCATGTTTTTCCTTTGGCCATATTTGGTCGACTTTGTTCCAGCTGCGTTTCGCAAATGGGTTGCCATGGGTCTCATCCTCATGTGCTTCTCTCCATGGTTCCTATGGGAAGTGTATTTCCCGCCAGCTGTTGAAATCACCGCGTATTCAGAAAGCGTAAACTATACGTTTCTAGACTCAAGCTACGCTTACGATTTTGCTGAAATGAATGAGCATGCTGATTGGGTTTATATGGACGAGAATGCTGACTGGTTGCCGCGAAGTAATGATTGAAAATACGTTGTTGAACGATGCCGCTATGCAAGCGGGCGGTTTGTCGCCCGCGATCTCCATGGCCATTTTTTGTAACAAGGTGGCCAGAACGGGGCATGGGTAGAACGGGGAAACGCAAGTTTTTATGTGGTTTCAAACGACATTGGAATGTAATTGTAGTTGAGAATACTAATTCGGTGCGAACTGCTCATCGTCCAGGTCAATTCTGATCAGTGGAGCAAATAACTAGTAACAAGGACTAATAACAGGGACACTCATTAAACTGGAGAGTGCAGGCAGAAGGGGAAATTCGTTTTGCTTTGGTCTTTTTTACCTTGGTATTGAATGGATTTGAGGAGAAACAGGCAGAAAAATATTTGG
>JBCCYR010000419.1:0-2853 GCA_039189355.1 Pseudomonadota bacterium | reverse complement strand
GATTGCCGAGATGAAGCGGGAGGGTGAAGCAGGAATGCCGGATGCCTATTTCTGTGCCAATACTCACAATGTCTATCTGACGCCACCGGATGATACCTTTCCGATGGACCATCCCCGCAACCGGGAAGTTGTTTCCTCCAAAGGTTTGATTGGAGATGATCAAGTGCCGGAAGCTTCTCCGCTGAAGACCCTTTACCGCGATGAAGGCTTTCGGTCATTTATTGCGCAGGTGGTTGGAGAAGAAGCGCTTTATCCTTATGCCGATCCCCTGTCTGCTGTGAACATCCACTATGCCCGCGCGGGCGAAGAACTGGGCTGGCATTTTGACAATTCGTCCTTCGCGATCACTCTGTTGATTGACAAGCCGGAAGGCGGTGGCGAGTTCGAATATCTGAAAGATGTCCGCGATGCGGATGCGGGAGAACTCAATTTCGATACAGTGGGCGAACTCCTGGACGGTAAAATCAGGCCATCCGTTCTGAATATGGAGCCGGGTACTCTGGTTCTGTTCCGGGGGCGCAACTCCATTCACCGCGTGACGCCAACCATAGGCGACAAGACAAGAATGCTTGCCGTTCTGGCCTATAATTCCGAAGCGGGAATTGAATTGTCTGAAAGCGCCCGCATGACGTTTTACGGGCGGTTGAATTAATTGAGTGGCTCCTGTTTACATTTTAGTTTGATAAGATGAGCTTTTTCGATTTTGAATTTGAGGGCGTTATCAGTCGGCACACGATTCATCCAAAAAGTGGAAGTGGCCGCTCTGTTACTTATACAGTCCTGTATCTGCCTGACCATTTTGTTGACTGTCTTCCATTTGTTAAATTTCCCAGACTGCGTATTGATGGTGAAGTCAGTGATCTTCCGGTCAATGGTGCATGGCAACCGGCGGGAAACCGGATTTACTACTTCATGATTCCAAAGCGAGTCTTAAAGGGCGCTGATCTAACGCCTGGAGACATTACCACTATGCGTTTTTCAATTGCTGATCAGGATGCTGTAGATTTGCCTGCCGTCCTGTCAAACCATCTCAACAGCGATGAAGCACTGTTGGAAAAGTGGAATGAACTGACACCTGGAAAACAACGTGCTTTTGCTTATCGTGTGTCGACCGCAAAAACAGCAAAAACCATAATGAAGCGCGTTGAAGAAGTTGTTCAAATGGTTCGTGAAGGGCTAAGCTATGGTAAAGGTGGCAAAGTAAAATAGCGCTTGAAAGCTTATTTGATTGTCTTTTGCTACTGCAGAATGATTGTCGCAATTGAGCCAGTCATAGGTGAGTAGGCTTGTCGGCAGAACTGAATGAATACCTGCCGGAAAACAAATCCGGGCAGGACCTTTACCCGCAAGCCAAATCTGCTAGAGGTTTCCGGTAAACAACCTGTCGGTAAAGATAAAAAAGTATAAAAATGACTGAACTCGTAGACACGCGCACAACTGATCCAAAACGCCTCATTCCGGGAACAAAGGATGACTGGGAAGTCATCATCGGCATGGAAGTCCACGCCCAGGTAACCTCGAACTCAAAACTGTTTTCCGGCGCTTCGACCGAGTTTGGCGCTGAACCCAATGCCAATGTTTCGCTGGTTGATGCAGCGATGCCGGGCATGTTGCCGGTCATCAACCAGGAATGTGTTACGCAGGCCGTTCGCACCGGACTTGGCCTGAACGCGAAGATCAACCTGCGTTCCGTGTTTGACCGCAAGAACTATTTCTATCCCGATCTGCCGCAGGGCTACCAGATTTCCCAGTTCAAGGACCCGATTGTGGGTGAGGGGACTGTCATTGTTTCCGTTGGTCCAGACAAGCAGGGCAACTTCGAGGACATCGAGGTCGGCATTGAGCGGCTGCATCTGGAACAGGATGCCGGAAAATCCATGCATGACCAGCATCCGACCATGAGCTTCGTGGACCTCAACCGTACCGGCGTCGCGTTGATGGAAATCGTTTCCAAGCCCGATATCCGTTCCTCAGACGAGGCAAAAGCTTACGTCACCAAACTTCGCTCAATCCTGCGTTATCTTGGAACCTGTGATGGCAACATGGCTGAGGGATCGATGCGTGCAGATGTGAACGTGTCGGTGCGCCGTCCGGGCGAACCTTTCGGCACGCGTTGCGAGATCAAGAACATGAACTCGATCCGGTTCATTGGTCAGGCGATCGAATATGAAGCACGCCGCCAGATTGCCATTCTGGAAGATGGCGGTACGATTGATCAGGAGACACGCCTGTTTGATACGGCAAAAGGGGAGACCCGGTCCATGCGCTCGAAGGAAGATGCGCATGATTACCGCTACTTCCCGGATCCAGATTTGCTGCCGCTGGAGTTCAGCCAGGAGTTTGTAGACAGCCTCAAGTCCGACTTGCCGGAACTGCCGGATGCGAAGAAAAACCGCTTGATGAGTGATATGGGGCTTTCCGCCTATGATGCTTCCATTCTCGTGGCAGACAAGGCAGTCTCCGATTACTTCGAAAAAGTGGCTGAAGGCCGTGATGGCAAGACAGCTGCAAACTGGGTGATCAACAACCTGCTGGGCAAGCTCAACGATGCTGACAAGGAGATTGACGAAAGCCCAGTGTCGCCCGGGCAGATTGGCAACATAATTGATCTTATCAAGGAAGGCACGATTTCCGGCCAGATTGCCAAGGACGTTTTTGAAATTGTCTGGGAAGAGGGCGGCGATCCTGCCCAGATTGTTGAAGACCGGGGCATGAAGCAGGTAACGGACACGGGCGCCATTGAGACGGCTGTTGATGAGGTGATTGCCGCAAACCCTGATCAGGTTGAAAAAGCCAAAGCCAAGCCGACGCTCGCAGGCTGGTTTGTGGGTCAGGTGATGAAAGCGACGGGCG
>JBCCYR010000418.1:0-2857 GCA_039189355.1 Pseudomonadota bacterium | reverse complement strand
TTTTTTTTTTCATTTCGTTCATTGCGCTGTTACAAAAAAATTACATCCCGCGGCCCGGGACTTTCATAATGTGTTTTTTGAAAAAGAACGACCGGACCAGCGAATCGCTAGTCAATAATGCCTTTGATAATGCAGCAAGCCAGTGAAGGCTTGTTTAAGGTCGAGTTCATGATTTCCCTTATGACCGCATTGCAAACAGGCGTCAAGAAATAAACGGTACAAGCAGGGATATGCCAATCAGTACCATTACCAGGGCAATGAAACAATCAAGGATTTGCCATGACCGTTGTTTGCGGAAGACGGGAGCAAGCAGCCGTGCGCCAAACCCAAGGCCAAAAAACCACACAAATGAAGCAAGCATGGCACCGATTGTGTATGCCAGACGCGCACTACCTTCGAATTGCGTTGAAAGGCTGCCAACCAGCAAAACCGTATCCAGATAAACGTGAGGATTGAGAAATGTAAACGCGAGACAGGTCGCGAGGGCGGTCTTCAAGCTCCCTTCTGCTTTGCCCTCCAGGTCCATTGCTTCCGGATTCATGGCCCGGCGAAGCGCAACAAAAGCGTACCAGAACAGAAACGCCGCGCCGCCAATGCGAATAAACGTTAGCAGTGTCGGGGATTGTTCAATGACTGCCCCCAGTCCGGCAACGCCAGCTGCGATCAATAGCGCGTCTGATGTCGCACAAATCAGACACAGAATAAAAACATGCTGCCTGAGAAGTCCCTGCCTCAGAATGAACGCGTTTTGCGCGCCAATCGCGATGATCAACGAAGCGCCAAGCAGAAACCCTGTAACGAAAGCACCAATCATCAGAACAGGCTCATTTGTGTGTCATCCGGTTTGGGCTTTTCCTTTTTTGCGGACACGACCGGTTCCGCCCTGCCTGGTTTCTGGATTTCCGGCCCGGTATTGGCAACCTTGTTGACCGCATCGCCAACGGCAATCGCCTCAAAAAACCCATTCACGGCCGGGGTCATCAAGTCTGCCACATCCTTGGGTTCCTGTGTCTTGCAATCCAGCCAGCGCTCAAAATGCTCCGGCCTGATCACAATCGGCATGCGGTGATGGATGTTGCCAATCTGCTCGTTGGATTGTGTGGTCATGATGCAGCCTGAATCGATCTCAGTACCGTCCTTGCCCATCCAGGTTTCCATGAGGCCGGCAAAACAAATTGTGCCGCCATTAGCAGGTCTGATCCAGTATGCCTGTTTAGGCATTTTTTTGTCCTCCGGGCGATGCCATTCATAAAATCCGGTTGCCGGAACCAATACGCGGCGATGGCGCAGGGCCGTCTTAAAGGATGCCTTTGTTGCGGCAGTTTCCGACCGGGCATTGATGATCAGTGTGAAATCGTCCGGGTCTTTCACCCAATGCGGGATCAGGCCCCAACGCACAAGTTGCGCATCCCTGTTTCCGGCGGCATTGATGCCAACTGTCAAAATGGGTTGCGTTGGCGCAATGTTGTAGCGCGGCGGGAAGGCCCCGAGTTCAATCAACCCAAGTATTTCTGCCAGTTCTTCAGGGTTAGCCAGGAGAGAAAATCTGCCGCACATGCGCTTGCAATTCATGTTAAGAAAATGATTCAAGTAGATAGCAACCTGATTCATCAAACCGGATCAAGGAATTGTTTTTCAAAGGAATTTTTCATGGCGGTTTTCCCCAGAACAGGTGCCAGTGTCATTGTTTTTCAGGACAACAAACTCCTGCTCATCAAACGGGGCAAGGAACCATACAAGGGCCACTGGTCACTCCCTGGCGGCAGTCAGGAGCCGGGCGAAACACTTGAAGAATGTGCCAGACGGGAACTTTTGGAAGAGACCGCACTCACCGTAAACCATATGGAGTTTGCAGCTGTGCGGGACCGTATCAACAAAACCCCAAACGGCGAACTGGCTCATCATTTTGTGCTAACGACTTTTCTTGCGAATGGAGTTTTGGGAGAAGCGACTGCAGGGGATGACGCTGACGATATCGGATGGTTCACGCTTGAAGCAATGCAAACGCTCAAGACAACGCCGGAGACCCCGTCTTTTGCGGTCGAGATTTTAACCTCACACGGCCTTATTTAAGCGGCTGTTGCATTCACTTTGCGTCTCCACCATATTGCGCGCAACGGAGTAAATGAGCCAGATGGCGCGATTGATCAAACTTTTTGCAATGGCTGCACTTTTCGAGATCGCATTGGTAACACTGATGCAACCGGCGCTGGCGCAATCAACGCCGGAGCCAAAGCCTGAAGCACCCAAAATACGCGTATTGCCACCAGCCTATGACCCGCAGATGATGCGGCTGTCGGAAATACTTGGGGCACTTCATTATCTGCGTGAATTGTGTGAGGCAAATGAAGGGCAGCTTTGGCGCGACCAGATGAGTACTCTTATCGAGCAGGAAAAACCAACGGAGGAACGCCGCGCCCAAATGATCGCACGCTTCAACCAGGGTTTCAGGGGGTTTCAGGAGACGTACCGGGAATGCACACCTGCTGCGATAGAAGCGAACAACCGTTACGTTGCCGAGGGCAAAAAGCTTTCAAATGAAGTGCCATCGCGTTACGGACGTTAACCAAATTGGCAAATGTGTTCTGTCAAGGCTGTTAAAAATTCAGCGCAGGCCTTATTTTACCCAAGATTTTCGAAGAGTTACCGCCAATATGAAGTCTGAAGTTCCTGAAGATATCGATGCCCTTATCGAAAACGAAAAGCGCTCGCTTGTGGAAGAATGTTTCCGCGAAGTGTGGACTGAGCTGACTGACGAAGGCATTGATCCGTCTGTTGTTGCTGAAGTTTTTGTTGAATCCGCACTTAAACGTCTTGTCTCGGAACGTGGGGATGAACAGGCTTCAAAACTGCTTGC
>JBCCYR010000417.1:0-2866 GCA_039189355.1 Pseudomonadota bacterium | reverse complement strand
GTTCAGCGTTCCAGTCCATGCCAAGATATTCAGCGCACCCTTGAATTTCGGGAAACCAAGTACCGGGCCCACAGCCAACTTCCAATACGCGCTTGCCGACTACATCGGGAAAAAACTGGTTTTTAAACGAACGCCGTGCTGAAGCTCCTCCCAAACCGTTTTGAACAAATTCATAAATTCGGGGGATTGTAATCAGGCGATATATGCCAGTGGTTTTTTCGGCCATGGTCTGGAAATCAAAGTCGTTTATGTGCCTGTTTAGTGAGTCTAAACCGATCTTTGTTCGGCGTATCCACCTTTGCTATCACAGTCAAGAAAACTAAGCGAGGTTGGGCTCATCAGATAGCTGTTTCAATTTTAGCATGTACCAGATGCCAAATGCTGGTCCCAAGGCCATGATCGCCATTACCGTGGGCCAGTTGGTCAGTTCAACGACATAGGGCGTTATCTGTACGGTGAAAATTGTCAGAGCAAATCCGATTGCGGTTTGAAAGGTCATCAGCGAACCTGCAATCTCGGGCGGAGAACCATCTGCAACCAGGGCAGAGAATTGCGGACTGTCCGGTACGATCGCTATTCCCCAAACCAGAACCACCACAAATGTCAGCCAGGGCGGGCCGCCAAAGGTTGCAGCAGTCGCAAGTGCTGCCAGTCCGCTGACAGCCATTGCAACAATGGTAACCTGCGCCTTTCCGATGCGGTCAGCCACATAGCCTCCGATAAAGCAGGTTATGCCTCCCAAACCGATTGCCAAAAAAGCCGTCAGCTTGGAGAAGGAAACCGCATCTGCTTCGGGCATTGAAAGCCTGTATGAAGCCAGAGTTGCAACGCCGATCCATGCCCACATGGCATAGAGTTCCCACATGTGGCCGAAATAACCGAGATAAGCATAACGCACATGCTTGTTGGTCCAGGCCTGACCAATTGCAGAAGCCTTGAATGCAGGCGCTCTGGCGTGAAAAGGTCCAAGCCCTGAAAACAGGATAAGGCCTGCTGAAACCAGCGTAAGGCAGGATACTATGGTGATCGTGGTTCGCCATTCCGCTTCGCCAAGCCATGCCACGAGATGTGGTGAGGCTGATCCGAAGGTGAGCGCACCCACCAGCAGGCCAACCAGAAGCCCCCGGTCCTCCCTGCCCCAGCCAACCGCAATCTTCATTCCCACCGGATAAACGCCAGCCAGCATCATGCCGGTAATAAAGCGCATCAGAATGGATAAGGCACTGCCGGGTTCAAATACCAGCAGGGCAAAACCGGAAACGGCAGCTACGCCCGCACATGCTGCGAAAACCCTGCGCGGATCAAACCGGTCGGACAATCCGGTCAATGCTGAAATCAGGGCCCCGGCAACAAATCCGGCTGCAACGGCGCTTGTGAGTGCGGCCTGAGCCAATGCGGAAATCTCATACTCACGGAGCATGTCAGGCAATACTGCAGACGATATGAACCACAAGCTAAGTGCAGAGACCTGTGCAAGAACAAGAAGAGTAATCGAACGGGTTTTGGGGATCACGCCCCGGCCCATTCCATATACATGTCACGGGCCTGCGTTGTCTTTTGGCCGATCTGAAAATCGCGCTTCTCAAACTGGACGCAAGGTGTAACCTTTGAATAGTTTCCAGTCAGGAAAATCTCGTCGGCATTGCGGAAATCATCCAGGGTCAAGGTTGCCTCACGGACCGTTTCTCCCGCCTCTTGAAGCAGTTTCATGATCCGTCCACGCGTTATGCCAGCCAGAAACGTCCCGTTGGGCACAGGTGTAAAATACTCGCCATTTTTCACCATCCATATGTTGGATGTCGCAGTCTCAGCCACATTGCCCAGCGCATCGCAGGAAATCGCGTTGGCAAAACCCTTTTCCTGGGCCTCTTTCAGCATTCGTGCGTTGTTGGGATAAAGACACGCAGCCTTGGCGTTCACCACCGCACTGGAAAGTGTCGGGCGAATAAACCGGGTGGTGGTAAGGGTTGTTCCCGCAAAAGGAGGCATTGCAGCTTCTTCAAGGCACAGTGCAAAACGGGTGGATGATGGCAGCGGATCAACGGTCATTGCACCAGCTTCTGTCGACCAGCACATCGGACGAATGTAAAGTTCGGCACCGGAATCAAATTTCGTTACGCCTTCTTGGGCAAGTTCCAGAATTTTGCCGGTTTCCATCACCACATCCATGCCTAGCGCTTCTGTGGAGTGGTTTACCCGCTCACAATGGTTGTCGAGATCAGGCGTTACGTTGCTAAACGCACGCGCACCGTCAAAGACCATGGTTCCAAGCCAGGTACCGTGATCCGCAGATCCCATGATCGGCACGTTGCCTTCATGCCATTCGCCTTCGAACCAGGTCCAGATTTTTCGATTTGCAGAAAGAGGCATGGATTACTCCGGGCTTAGGATTTCAACATGAAAGCACCTTGTCCAATGGTGTGAGGACAAGGTGCAGGTACAAATTATACAGAAGTGCATCACGGGACAAGCACGTGATGCAGAAAGAATGTCATACTAGTGCAAATATGCGCGCAGGACCGCCGGAACCACCTCTATGCATCGGAGCTCCCACTATAGGTGTGCTCCTGCTTCGGGAACCTTGTCGAGGTTTGCGATGTTTTCTATACCCCACCGATTAGTTGGTAGCCAAGCGCACCAGCCGCCGCAACGGCAGCCGATGTCTTGAACAGTTCGCGACGAGACAACATTCTCTCTTTAACGAATTGAATTACGCAAAGATCATACACGAGAACCTCCCTGTTTCGGTGCGGACTACCAAAGTACGTAGGGCAGATGCTGGTCAAGTAAATCACAAAAGCTGGACTCATTGACTTTCAGTGCCCACCAGCGCACACTTCAAAGAGTCAGGGGGGTTCCGCCTAAG
>JBCCYR010000416.1:0-2879 GCA_039189355.1 Pseudomonadota bacterium | reverse complement strand
GGTCGCCGCGACTGAAAGCCAAGTCAGAGAAATCAAGACTGGCAAACCGAAAGACGAAGGAACTGAGATGGGCCCGCTTGTCAGTGAGGTACAGAGAGGGCGCGTCGCCGGCTTTGTTGATGCGGCACGGTCCGGTGGAGAAATCGTGTGTGGTGGCACAGTCAACGAGGGGGACGGTTTTTTCTATGAACCAACAGTTGTCGCCAACGTGGATAATGACGCAGAAATTGCCACAAACGAAGTCTTCGGGCCTGTGGTAACGATCTCGCGGTTTTCGGATGTGGAGGATGCGCTTAAATGGGCAAATGCCAGCCCATACGGCTTGGCTTCCTCTGTCTGGACGAAAGATGTTGGCAGGGCAATGCAAATGACTTCGCGGCTGCGTTACGGTTTTACCTGGGTGAACACTCATGGTGTCGGCACGCCGGAAATGCCCTGGGCTGCCATGAAAGGGTCAGGTACCGGCTGTGACATGTCCGTCTTTTCGCTCGATGCCTACACATCGATCCGTCATGTAATGATTGCTCATTAGGATGGGCGTACTTGAAGGCAAAACAGCACTTGTTACCGGCGGGCGCCAAGGCATAGGGCGGGCGATTGCCGAAGCATTTTCACGGGAAGGCGCAAGGGTTACCGTTTGTGGACGTGATGACGCGCCTGATCAGTGGCCTGATTATCTTGAATGGTACCAAGCGGATGTTTCTGATGCAGGCCAGGTTGAGCAGCTGGCACAATCATTTGAGAAGCTGCACGTTCTCGTCAACAATGCAGGCATCCAGATTGAAAAGACTGTGCCCGACACGACTGATGAAGACTGGGACATTCTTATGGGGGCAAATGCAAAAGGCGTTTTCAACGCCTGCCGGGCCTTCATTCCAATATTGAGTGCAGGCAGTTCGATCATCAATATCGGGTCGATTTCCGGAAAAGTGGCAGATCCGGGCATGGCACTCTACAATGCGTCAAAAGCGTTTGTGCATGGCCTGACCCGCTCGATCGCTGTGGACCACGGGCCCCAAATCCGGTGCAATGCGATCTGCCCGGGATGGATTGAAACCGGAATGCTCGAAGCCGGATTCGATCTCGCTGGTGATCCAGCCCGTGCAAGACAAGATGCGCTTGCCCGTCATGCAAGCCGACGCTTCGGCAAGCCTGAAGATATCGCAGCCATGGCCGTATGGCTTGCTTCTGATGCATCATCGTTTGCAACAGGACAATGTTACAGCATGGATGGCGGCCTGACTGCCGCATCCCCTTTGAACCCGGGTTTGTTTTAATTACCCGGACTTAAACCATTAAGCTTCTTCACGCACTTCTTCTGCAATCCATCCATCAGAATTGGTCTCGAGCCAAGTAACTTTCAAGCATTGGTTCCGGATTGATGTGAATATCGGATACATGCACAAGTTTCATTTTTCGATCCCAGATTTGGACAAGATATTGCCCGCACAGAACAACAACAATCATGTGTAAGATTTGTAACTGCAACAATGCCAAACATCATCGCTCACAGATTGTGTTAGAATAGCTTACTTTTGTCGCACAAGTGTCATGAAACTCTTGCATTCAATTTTTGGAGCCAGACAAATGATTCATGAAAAAAATCCAAACGTGCTTCGTCAAGGCTGGATTTCGGTTTTGGCCAAAGCAGATTATTCCAGGTTGCACGAATTATGGTGCGGAAATGAAAGTGCGGAAGAATTTCAGGTCTTGCGCAAACCCGAGACCGGACTCGTAATGCTTCGTGGAAGAATGGGTGGGACAGGCGCACCCTTCAACATGGGTGAGGCAACCGTTACACGCTGCTCTGTTCGCAGCGAAACAGGGCTTGTCGGGCATTCCTATGTGATGGGAAGAAACCATGACCATGCTGTGATTGCAGCCAAACTCGATGCCCGCTTGCAGGACGAAGGGCAATGCGAAACCTTGATGCAGGACATCATCAAGCCTCTGGAAAAGCAGATGATGGACGAGAAACAGGAACATCGCGAAAAGGTTGCAGCGACAAAAGTCGACTTCTTTACAATGGTCAGGGGAGAAGACTGACATGACTACAGCCCTTGCATCCGGTTTTATCGATCCGCCCGTTGAGTCATCTCATGCATTTCGCACATTCATGAATGCAATGGCACAACCTGGAACCATTCAACCTCTGCCTGTACGAACCGAAAACCCTCAAGGGCTGAACAAGGGAAGCACCCTTGTGATGCTGACCCTTGCAGATCATGAAGCCCCCATATGGCTCGATGATACTCTGAATATCACTTCAGTAACCGACTATCTGAAGTTTCATTGCAATGCGCCGATTACAGCTTCTGAAAGCGCTGCAATGTTTGCGGTTTTCTCGTCCTGCCCAGATCGACAAACACTGGAACTTTTTCCTGTTGGAACATCTGAATATCCGGATGCTTCAACGACGTTTGTAATACAAGTCGATGGTTTTCATGAAGAAGGCGATATTGCCCTGTCCGGTCCCGGAATAAAAACCGTCAACAGGTTTGGGGTTATCGGCATCAGCCAGCCATTCTGGGATTGGGTAAAACACAACAATGCCCGCTTTCCGCTCGGGCACGATGTGCTTCTGGTGTCTGATGATGCGATCGTCGCATTGCCGCGTACTGTTCGTGTGATGGAGGTTGCCTGATGTATGTTGCAGTAAAAGGTGGTGAGAAGGCAATCGACAACGCCCACAAACTTCTCGCTGAAAAGCGTCGTGGTGACCCTTCCATTCCGGAAATAACCACCGAGCAAATTGTTGAGCAGATGACGCTTGCCGTGGACCGGGTCATGACTGAAGGCTCGCTTTACGACAGATCGCTTGCGGCATTGGCAATCAAGCAGGCACGCGGTGATCTGATTGAGGCCATTTTTCTTGTAAG
>JBCCYR010000415.1:0-2880 GCA_039189355.1 Pseudomonadota bacterium | reverse complement strand
CCCATCCGGAATAGCCAAGTGCAAGGATCGTTTTCTCAGGACCTTTCCCAACAGCAATTGCCCGCAGAATTTCGAGCGTTGCCGTGAGGGATACATTTTCGCGCACTTCCACAGTTGAGGAGCTTTCAAAATCTGATGTGTGCAAAACAAATCCGCGTCCGGGTTCAACCGGACCACCCACATGCATCAAGCCTGCAGAAAGCTCAATTGGTATCTTGTCTTTTTCAGCTTCAGCAATGATTTCGAGCTGTTCGAGGAATTCCAGAACTGTAGGGCTGTCCATCGTACGGTTCACAATGAACCCCATGGCACCTTCTGGTGAATGGGCACAGATATAGATGACTGACCGTTCAAAACGTGAGTCGCCCATGCCCGGCATGGCGATCAGGAATTTTCCACAAAGGGATGGAAAGGCTTCTTCTGGTTTCATTACATCACACGATTTACCTAACAAGCCGTGTAGCAGGCTGCATATGTTTATCACAAGGCCAATTACAGAAAAGATGAAACATGTATCACTGAAATATGATGACACAACATGACATGTCATTCGACTTTTCGAAAGCAATCAGTGCTAGTGTCGAAATATAAACTGGTAATTGGCCTTTATGAAAAAAGCTTTCGCGTTACTGCTCCTCATTTTCTGGCATGCTTCAAGTATGAGCAATGCGTTTGCTGCCGCTACCGAATGGCATGACTTGGGCGGTGGCAAGGCAAGACTGCTTGCAAGCCTTGATCCGGCGACCGGAAAAGTTGATGCCGCACTTGAAGTCAAGCTTGAACCCGGCTGGTCAACATACTGGCGCTATCCTGGAAGCTCGGGGATTCCCCCCCTGTTAGACTTCTCCGGTTCAAACGGTTTTGAGGCAGGTGACATACAGTTTCCCGCGCCTGCTCTACTTGGCATAGGCGATCTGCGCTATGCCGGTTACAAGAAGTCCGTGACTTTTCCATTCGAAGGCAAAGCGTATCCTGGTGTCAAATCAGACATTCACCTGAAACTCTTGATCGGCATCTGTGCGGAAGTCTGCATACCGGCGAAGGCGGAAATGAAAATCACTGCCGATGAGCTGTTGAGCTCTGATCCTTTGGCAAATCAGGTTATCAGTTTTTCAAAACTCACACTCCCACGTCCCATGGATGCTGAAGAACTTGTCATCGACGAACCGTATGTTGAAAACCGGAGACTCATGATCGCAGTGAAAAACAGAAAATCAGCCAAGCAGCCAAGCCTGTTCGTTGAAGGTCCTTCAAAGTGGTATCTGGAACCGGCCAAGCTTGTTGAACAAACCGAAGATACCGCACTTTTTTCGCTGAATGTATCGCGTGCACCCAAGGATGCGGATATCATGGCCGAAAAGCTGACATACACACTCGTCAACGGCACAACCGGCGTTGAATTTGTTCGTTGATCTTCAACGGCTGAATCCTATAAATCTCCTTAGAAAATTCTAACAGGGAGCATCCAATGACAATTTCCGTCGGCACAGAATTACCGCAAGCCACTTTCCATCATACGGGGGAAGACGGTCCGTCCACTGCCGGGACATCCGATATCGTTTCTGGAAAGAAAGTTGTCCTGTTTGGTGTTCCCGGTGCGTTTACACCGACTTGTCACATGAACCATCTGCCGGGCTTTGTTGAGCATTCAGATGCGATCAAGGCGAAGGGTGTTGACGAGATTGCCGTTGTATCGGTCAATGATGTTTTCGTTATGGACGCATGGTCAGGCGTTTCCGGTGCAGAGGGTAAAGTCAAGTTCCTGGCTGATCCCAATGCAGAATTTACCAAGGCAATTGGCATGGAACTTGATTTGACCGAGCGTGGTCTTGGAGTGCGTTCAAAGCGCTATGCCATGATTGTCGAAGATGGAAAAGTTACAACACTCAACATCGAAGACAACCCGGGCCAAGCCGTTGAATCCACCGCTGAAAAAATTCTCGAAGCCCTTTAAGACCTACTACTTGTAGTCTTCCATGCCACGGCGGGCGAGTTCGTCCGCCTTTTCATTTTCCGCATGACCTGCGTGACCCTTAATCCAGTGCCACGTTACTTTGTGACGTGAGACCGCTTCGTCGAGCGCCTTCCAAAGATCGTCATTCTTGACAGGTTTCTTGTTCGCAGTTTTCCAGCCGTTTTTCTTCCACCCGTGAATCCATCCGGTTATCCCGCCTTTGACATATTGGGAATCGGTGGTCAGATCTACCTCGCAAGCCTCTTTGAGTGCGTTCAATGCCTCGATGGCAGCGGTCAATTCCATACGGTTATTGGTGGTTTCCGCTTCACCGCCGAATAACTCTCTCTCCTTGTCGCCATAACGCAGCAAAACACCCCAGCCTCCCGGCCCCGGATTTCCCGAACAAGCACCATCCGTCCAGATCTCGACTTTCTTCAAGACTATTCTACCCCGTATTCCGATGGTGCCTCGACTGACTGGTGGAACCGCAGTTTTGAGATGTATTCGGATGGATCCTTGGGAACAACGAGTGCGCCTGGCGGAACATTCAACCAGTCATAAAGCCTTGTAAGCAGAAAACGCAGGGCCGAACCCCGGCACAGCAACGGCAAGGCAGACAATTCTTCCTCTGAAAGCTGCCTTACCTTCTGGTATCCACCCAGCATTGCCCGTGCTTTTGTAACATTGAACGCATTGTCCGGCTCAAAGCACCAGGCATTGATGCAAACTGCAATGTCGTAAGCAAGGAGATCATTGCAGGCAAAATAGAAATCAATGAAACCGGACAGCTTGTCTTTCAGAAAAAAGACATTGTCCGGAAACAGATCCGCATGGATCACGCCAGCCGGAAGGCTGTCCGGCCAATGCGCTTCAAGATATTCAAGTTCGGCATTGATCAAGTCAGAGAGCCCTGTGGCAACGGT
>JBCCYR010000414.1:0-2882 GCA_039189355.1 Pseudomonadota bacterium | reverse complement strand
GCCTTTGCGTAAGCGTGGGTGGTGCCGGACGGGTCAAGGTGGCCTTCCACCGGATCCCACAGACCTCCAACAAAGTTGGTCTCATCCATGATCGGGAACATGGCCTTGGCTTCGGATGGGGTAACCAGTTCCGTTTCCATACCAAGGTAACGGCCTTTCGCATGCAGTGTGCGCAGAAAGTCCATGCGTTCCGGACTGTCCGCCATCATGAAACCGCCAACAAGATGCAATCCGCATTCCTGACCGGAAATCTTTTCAAGCTCCTCGTAAAGGCTGATTGTATAGGCTTGCAGCTTGGCGACGTTCGGATCACCGTTCAACGTATGGAAACCGCCTGCAGCATGCCAGGAAGAGCCTGAAGTCAACTCGGAGCGTTCAATCAAAATGACATCTTTCCACCCTGCTTTTGCGAGATGAAAAAGAACGGAGCAGCCAACAACGCCCCCGCCGATAACTACGGCTCTATACTGGTCTTTCATTATTATCTCCTGAAAGGGCAAAAGCCCCGATTTTGAATTACCCTATGACTGAAAAGCTTGAATTCGGATTGATCTCGCGGTTCCGCGAAAATGTTCCCAACGAAATGGTGTGGCCAATATTCTCAAGTTCGAACATGATTGGATCGGTATCGTGGTCGTGCCCGTTCTCGCAAGCTTCTATGATCGCAGTCATCATCTTGCCTGCCACGGGCGCATTCTTGAACTGGTTGCCGGAAGTGCCGCATGCCATGTAAAAACCGGGCAAATCGGATTTGTCATAAATCGGAATCCAGTCTTCGGTTACATCGTACAACGCAACCACACCTTTTGCCTGTTCCGGAATTCCAAGCGACGGCAAGCGCTGGGCAAAACGCATTACAAGCGTCTTGTTCTGGTCGGTAAATTCCGTGTTGTAATTGTCGGGATCGTCAACCCATTCCTTTTCGTCACAAGCGGGGTCTTCCGAACCAATCAGAATGTGATTGCCGATCTCCGACCGGGCATAGGTGGAAACATCGCTGTCAGAATAGACAAATCCGCCATTACCGTAATCAATGTCAACCGGGGCAGGAACATGGGCAACCTCATGACGGAGGGCGCGGGTTGTCATCTTCATGCCATCGCGAACTCCTGCCATCCCGTTGATGATGGATGAATGTGGACCCGCAACATTGATGACGACTTTTGCATCAATCCTGGTTCCATCGGAAAGCGTTACGCCAGTAACACGGCCATTGGCCTGCCGGATTTCGGACACTTCCGTATTGAAACGGAACTTGCCGCCATGCGCTTCCGCTGCCCTTTGGGCATTGTGCGCTGACAGTTTGGGATCAGAAACATAGCCGCCAGCCTTGAAAAGAACGGCACCGGGAACTTCTCCCCCCGTTGGCTCACCAAATGCTTCATCTTCAATTCGCTTGGCCGGCTCAAACTTGCGGATATCTGCTCCGGGCAATTTGTTCGAAATGTCTTCAGGCTCGACGTGTTCATACGGACATCCGATGCGGTCCATGGTTTCGCAGGCTTGCTCGAGGAACTTGTTGTGCTCGGTCTTGATCACAAGACAGCCGGTATCATGATACTTGATAAGCCCCTGGTCATCGTCAGTCCCGATATAGTTGGCCCAGTCTTTCCAGTAGAACCAGCCTTCGTAAGCCAGAGCACAGGTTTCATAGGCTGAGTAATAGGTACGAATGATTGCACAGGAACCTGAAGTAGACCCATATCCGGCTTCCGGCAGCTTATCGATATTGAGGGTCTTCCAGCCCTTTTTGGCCAGTTCGAACGCCGTACAGGCTCCGATCACTCCTGCGCCAATAATGATTGCGTCATACTGCTCCGCCATCACAAACCTCCCTTAATCTGTTTCTATAAACATGTTTCTTGCCATTGGTCTTTAACCAGATGCGACGCTTTTTGATACGCTGTCAGGCTAGCCACAGGCTCACACCCTCCCGGACAGCATCTTCAAGACCGTATCCTTGTGGAAACCGGAGTATCCGCCGCTTTCCTTCACCAGAACATGATCCTTCGTAAACCGGTGAAATTCCGGCAGCCGGTAGAACGGAACAGCCGGATAAGCGTGATGTTCTGCGTGAAAAGACATGTTCCAGGTGAGCCAGCGCACCAGTTTTGAGGTAAAAGTGGTTCTGGAGTTATGCAGCATGTTGGAGACGAGCGGACAGTAAAGATGCTCCGCAAGCAGGGCCAATCGCAGGAAAGGCTGTCCCAACATGACCGGAATGATCCATATGTAAAGCAGAACAGCAGAGTTGAGCATTACTGAGCCAGCGATCAGGAGAACATAAAGACCTAATGTAATTCGGGCTTCACGCCTCACCTTTTCCACTCCCTTTGGTGGAACGAAATTGTCATTTCCATTTCCCAGGGCATTGATCAGCAGCGCCCTGGCCTGTGAATACCAGACCGGAATGCCCGTAACATGCCAGACATATCCCCAAAACCTGGCCGGGCGTGGTGAAGCCAGTTCAGGATCTTTTTCTGGATGATTGGTATGGCGGTGATGGGCAAAATGGAAATACCGGAACCATTGTGCTGGTAACAGAATGAGAAAGCCACAGATCCGGGAAGCCCAGACATTCAGCGAATAGGTTGCAAATGCACTGCCGTGCACCGTTTCATGCAGTATGGGGAATACGAAAATCAGCAAAATACCATGAACAAGCATCACCAGCTGCCATCCGGGCAGTCCAAATGCGATCCAGCTTCCGGTGAGTAAAACTGCCAAAAAATGACAGGCAAGCCGGAACAGACCATGCCTGTCCGATTTTTCAATCAGAAACTTTCTGTCCGCCTCCGAGAGGTTTGCAATCAGTTCGACATGATTGATGGATGTATCGGTCATTCAGAACTCCTCTGCTTGAGCCGGAAATAACGCTAATC
>JBCCYR010000413.1:0-2904 GCA_039189355.1 Pseudomonadota bacterium | reverse complement strand
TTGCTGGCGTGCTTTCCCAGATAATGTTTCTGGGCATACATGCCAATCAACAAAACCAGCTTAACCTGTGGCATGGCTTCTGTAACCTCGGCTTGCCAACGGGCGGCGCATTCCTTTCTCGGAGGCAGGTCTCCCCCCTTGTTATCCAGACCGGGGAAACAGAAGCCCATCGGGGTGATTACCAGCTTGTCCGGGTTGTAGAAAATATCCTCACCGATCCCCATCCATTCACGCAACCGGTCGCCGGAAGGGTCAGTAAACGGCCTTCCGGAAGCATGTACCCGTGTACCCGGCGCCTGTCCGATTATCCGTATCTTTGCTTTACGTGACAACACTGCAACGGGCCGTGGTTCATGCGGCAAGGGATTGCCCATGGGTTCTTCAAGGCAAATACAGCACCGGGAAATATCTTCCCTGAGTTGATCTAGGGAAGTCACTACAGTTGCACACTCGGCCTGGCAGAAACTGCTGCAAACCATCGTTTGAAATTGTCATAACCGGTTTCCGGCAACTGCAATCTGGCCGGTTTGAAAAATTGTGTGGCAACCAGTGTCGTGATATCAGCAACAGAAAAATGCGGACCTGCAATGAACTCGTTATCTGCAAGTTGTGCGTCCAGAATATCCAGATAATCCATTGCCTGCTTCTGGTTCTTCAAGCCCCAGTCAGGAATCTGCTCGCCTTCAAGAACAGCGGCGCCCGGATGCAGGTGTCTGAAAGATTGTGCCACGCGCAAGAAAAATCCGAATTCCACGCGACGGTTCCACATTTCAACCACGGCCTGTTCAAGTGCAGTCTCACCCAGCATGTTCGGTTTGGGCTTTATGGATTCCAGATAACGGCAAATGGCAATCGTTTCCGAAATGACTGTACCGTCATCAAGTTCGAGAAACGGAACCGTCTGAGCCGGGTTTTTCTGTGTCATCTCTTCGGAACGGTGCTCATGCGCATTGAGATCAAGCTGTACCGTGGGAATTTCAATCCCTTTCTCTTTAAGGAATATCTGCACACGCCTTGGATTTGGTGCCCGACCACCATCATAAAGTTTCATGAATGAAATCTCCTCCCCCAATTCTGCATTACCAGGAGAATATCTGGCTCAACCAGCTTCTGGAATGCTTTTGCTTTTCATCACGCCGCCACTGGGAAGGCAAATCAAATTCACTTTGCCATAACCCCGCAGACTGATTTCGTGCATCTGCCTGCTCTGACTCGTAATCGCCAAATGACACTGCCCAGCCATTCAAGACCATCTCCCGGTTAATATCGATGCCGGCAATTTTGCACACGGCAATCAGGCGCTCATATTTGTCCAGTTCATTTCCCCTGCATGCAACATCAGCGTGTCTGACAAGTTCGCGGAGATATCCGGCGGCTTCCCGCCCGCATGGATACGCTTGTGATGAAGCGTTGCACATTTGCCGATATTCCGGCGCATCAATACCGTAAAGCCTTATCTCCCGTTCCCCCACCATCAGACTGTCACCATCAATGACCCGTGCTGTCCCACTGACTTCATCAGCAGACAAAACGGCAAGCCAGGCTGAGCTTCCCGCCAATAGCAGCAAGAACAGTGTCACTTTGAGAAAATCTGCAATCCGCTTCAAACGCAACAACTTCCCAATCAAAAAACTCCTAACAGCTTGTTTACCATTTCTGTCTACTATTCGTTAAGGCCAGTTCCAGGCGGCCAATGTAGTATTGAGTTTGAGCCGAAATGAAGCACCTCAGCACATCTGTGGACAAAAACATTGTTGATGTAGCGAAGAAGCGCTCTGCATCATCAAAGGCTGTGCGCGAGTTCAGAACACGGCAAAATCTGGTTGGTGAAGGTTCAACCGCCTACGAAGACCAATTGCTGGACGGTTTCGCCAAAAACCAGTTGAATGCCATTATCATAACGCCTGTACTGATTATTCTGGCAGCGCTACTGGCTGGTCCATGGACCGGATGGCCAATCATAGCACTTTGGGCCGTTACTGCGATGCTGTCTCACGCGCTATCGGGCGTTTTGGCAAAGCGGTTTCTGGCAGCTGAAAAGCAAGAAACGGGTTTTGAAAACTGGCGCAGAATATTTGTCCTTGGACAGGCGGTGATTGCAGCTTCCTGGATATTCTTCGCCCTGCTGTCTTGCAACAATTGCGGAAACCAGTTTGCGATTATCCAGTTCTCGACAATACTTGTATTCATCGCTGCCACCTCAATGCTCAATCATGCATTGGGTCCCGCTTCTCTTGTAACGGTTTTACCTCCGGTTCTGCTGATCTCAAGCAAGTTTGTCTCCAGTGGCGACACTTCAATGATGATGATGGGTGGTATTTTGCTTGCTTCGGCGATCTTCTTCCACCTGCTTGCAAAACGTTTTCAGTCCCTGATTATTACAATGCTGGAACACGCAACCGAAAAAGAAACCCTTATTGTTGAACTTGAAACGGAAAAATCATTTTCCGAGGGAGCCCGCGAACGGGCCGAGGAAGCCAATCTCGCAAAATCGCGGTTTCTTGCAACCATGAGCCATGAATTGAGAACGCCGCTCAACGCCATTTTGGGCTTCTCGGAAATCATGCGGGATGAGGTTTTCGGGCCATTGGGGTCGGATACCTACAAGGATTATATCAACGACATACACAATTCCGGCTCGCATCTGCTGAAGCTTATTAACGAGATACTCGATATTTCCCGTATCGAAGCCGGAAAGCATGAACTCAACGAGGAAAACCTGAAGCTTGTCTCCATCGTTGATGAAGCAAGGCACATGATAGACATAAAGGCCAAGCAGAAGGACATAAGCGTAAAAACCGCCTATCAGGACAATTTGCCGGATGTCTGGATTGATGAGCGTGCGATACGCCAGATTACCCTTAACCTGTTGTCCAACGCACTCAAGTTTACCCCGGTTGGCGG
>JBCCYR010000412.1:0-2921 GCA_039189355.1 Pseudomonadota bacterium | reverse complement strand
GCAGGGCCTCTGCTTTGGCCATGGCTGAGGAGGGTGCAAAGGTTTATGCAACCGACATCAATGAAGAAGCACTTGAGCAGTTAAGGTCTGATGCCAAGGGTGATTTGGAAGCCTTCCGGCTTGATGTTCTTGGTGATGATGCCGTTGAACAGGCTGCCGCCAAGGTGAAGCCGGATATCCTCTTTAATTGTGCAGGCTTTGTTCATCATGGCACCATCCTCGAATGCACGGATGAAGAATGGGATTTCGCATTCAATCTGAATGTCCGCTCCATGTGGAAAATGATGCGGGCAACCATACCCGGCATGCTGGAAAGAGGCGGCGGCTCAATCATCAACATGTCGTCCGCGGTTTCCTCGATCATCGGTGCGCCCAACCGGTTTGTCTATGGTGCATCAAAGGCCGCCGTTATCGGTATGACCAAGTCCGTTGCGATCGAATACATTACGAAAGGCATACGCTGTAATTGTATCTGTCCCGGTACGGTAGAAAGTCCTTCCCTACATGATCGGCTAAGGGCAACGGGTGACTATGATGCTGCCATGAAAGCGTTCATTGCCCGCCAGCCCATGGGGCGTATCGCAACGGCAGAAGAGATTGCAGCGCTGGTGGTGTACTTGGCTTCGGACGAAAGTGCTTTTACCACCGGACAGCCGCATATTATCGATGGCGGCTGGAGCGGCTAGGGACGAAAGGTGAAGTTCAAATGAAACTGGTCAGATACGGAAAACGCGGGCAGGAAAAGCCTGGCATGATTGACACTGAGGGTAAGCTCAGAGATTTATCCGGGCATATTGATGATATTGCTCCTCATACAATGTCGCAGCTTTCAAAACTGAAAAAGCTTGATGAGAAAAAACTGAAACCTGTCCCGGGTCGTCCAAGGATTGGACCTTGCGTCGGCAACATCGGCAAGTTCATGTGTATCGGTCTCAACTATTCAGAACATGCAGCGGAATCGGGTCTCGCCATACCGGACCATCCGATTTTGTTCATGAAGGCCACATCTGCCGTAATCGGCCCCAATGATACAATCAGCATTCCCAGAAAGTCGAAAAAATCTGACTGGGAGATTGAACTCGGTGTCGTGATTGGACGAAAGGCGAAATACGTCAAGAAGGCTGATGCCCTTGGATATGTGGCAGGCTACTGCATTTGTAATGATGTGTCAGAGCGCTCGTTTCAGACCGAGCTGACGGGCCAGTGGACCAAGGGCAAGTCCTGTGACACGTTTGGGCCAGTTGGGCCGTGGCTGGTGACACGTGACGAGGTGAAGGACCCCCAGAACCTGGATTTGAGCCTTGATCTGAACGGCAAGCGCATGCAGACGGGAAATTCATCCAAGATGATTTTCAGTGTTGCAGAGATCATTGAACATTTGTCTCATTTGTTCACGCTCCACCCGGGTGATGTGATTGCCACCGGGACGCCGCCAGGCGTCGGAATGGGGATCAAACCCAAACCCAGATATCTCAAGGCCGGAGACACAATGGAACTCTCAATCACCGGGCTTGGAAAACAGAAACAGAAAGTCGTGATGGATAAATAACCAATGGGGATGTGCGATGGCGAACCAGTATGATCTTGGCGGTGAAGTTGCAATTGTAACCGGCGGAGCACAGGGCATCGGCCTCGCATGCGCCAGGCTGTTTGCGAGCTCCGGGGCCAAGGTTTTTCTATGGGATATTGACGAATATGAGCTGGAAGCCGCTAAAGCAGAGCTTGGCGCCGCAGTTTCTACTTCGGTTGTGGATATCACTGATTGTGCAGCGGTGGATGCTGCGGCGGCACAGGTGGTTCAATCGGCTGGGAAGGTTTCAATTCTGTTGAACTCTGCCGGTATTGCGGGGTTAAACACGACGGTTGAGGACTATCCTGTTGAAGAATGGCACCGGGTAATAGAACTGAACTTGCACGGTACATTTTATACCAACCGGGCGGTTGTTCCGCATATGAAATCGAACGGCTATGGCCGTATCGTCAACATAGCATCCATTGCAGGCAAGGAGGGGAATCCGAACGCATCCGCTTACTCTGCATCAAAGGCTGCAGTCATTGGTTTTACAAAGTCATTGGGCAAAGAGCTGGCCGGTGAAAACATTGCGGTGAACTGCATTACACCAGCGGCTGCCCGAACGCGCATTTTCGATCAAATGAGCGAGGAGCACATTGCCTACATGCTTTCAAAAATTCCACGCGGCCGGTTCGTTGAGACTGGGGAAATTGCCGGTTTGGTGGCCTGGCTTGTAAGTCGGGAAAACAGCTTCACAACGGCTGGGGTGTTTGATCTTTCAGGCGGTAGAGCCACCTACTGACAGGAAGCCTGATGATGAGTTCCACTAAAATTGGATTGGATGAGGCGAACTTGCCTGCCGGTCTTCGCATTTATGCTGTTGGAGATGTACATGGGTGCCTGTCAGAGCTTCGCAATCTGATGGATAAAATATCAGTCGATATTCATTCAAGGCCGATACCGGAATACAAAATTGTCTTTCTGGGGGATTATGTTGACCGTGGACCCGATTCAAACGGTTGCGTTCAATACCTAATGGATTTGTCAAATTCGGACCCCAACATCATCTGTTTGTTGGGCAACCATGAAGACAAATTGCTGAAATTTCTGAACCAGCCGATGGAATTGGCAGAATCCTTTTTTGGTTACGGTGGCAGGGAACTCTGTTTGTCCTACGGAGTGGAAATCGGATGCAGCTCAGTCAGTCCGGCTGACGTCAGGGATGAGCTTGTCCACGCGTTGCCTTCTGTGCACCTGTCCTTTCTTTCGAACCTCAAGACGCATGTCACCTTTGGCGACTATTTCTTTGTTCATGCCGGAATACGCCCAGGCGTTGCGCTGGGGCAGCAGGATCCGCATGATCTGATTTGGATCAGGCATGAGTTCGTGAACCACAAGGAGCTTTTTG
>JBCCYR010000411.1:0-2924 GCA_039189355.1 Pseudomonadota bacterium | reverse complement strand
TGCAAGCTGGCCAAAGCGGCTGGCTACAGCCACGTCATTGATTACAAGAAGGATGATTTTGTCGCCAAAACCATGCGGATCACCAAGAAACGGGGAGTAGCTGCCGTATATGATTCAGTCGGCAAGGATACCTATCCAGCTTCTCTGGAGACCCTCAGAGATTTTGGCATGTTTGTGAGTTTCGGACAGTCATCCGGACCTGCAACGGATTTCAAGATGGCGGATTTATCCGCACACGGCTCTCTTTTTGCAACCCGCCCTACCCTGTTTCATTTTATTGCGACACGTGAAGAACTCACCAGACGTGCACGTCAACTGTTCAAAATGATCGGCGAAGAAAAAATCAAAATCCAGATCAACCAGACCTACGGGTTAAGTGATGTTTCGAAAGCACACCGTGACCTTGAAGGCAGAAACACAACAGGGCAAACCATCCTCATCCCGTAATCATGTTTGAAGGAACCTAATGAAACCGCACCGGGCTTTTGGGCTTTCAATTTTTCTGCTTGTTTTAGCCGCCAACAGCGCTGTTGCAGAAGAATTGGTTATCAAATCCGTCACAGTCAACCCAATGAAAAAAGGCAACCTGTGTCCTGTCCTTGGCGGTAGCAGCACTCCACCCGCTGTAACCATAAAACACACCAAGACTGCAGGCGCGAAGTTCAAGGTTGAGATGTTTGACATCCTCAACACTGGTAAGCGTTACCGTCATGGCTCGAAAACAATTCGGTCCAGTGCATCGGGAACTACTGTGCTAAAGCACAAGTTTTTTCCGCCATGCAATTTCTATGGCGACACAGTATCCAACTACAAATTCAAAGTCTCGTCAGGCAAGCAATCAGTGATTGTTGATTGGGCGAGTTTCAGCAGTAAACAGAAAAAGATTATCAGGTAAGCGCATGAACCCCACTGATCCAGTTTCGGCCGCCCCCGCGGACGCAACCTTCAGAAATCTCCAGCTATTCAAGATCCCACGGATTGGAAAGTTAGGCAGTTATCGCAAGATTACGGCCCGCATCCTTCGCCTGATAGAGCCGCTCATCTGCCAGTTCCAGCAATGTATGAACGGTCGTGTGTCCGGAACTTAAAGCCGCGCCCAACGAAACCGTCGGATTGATGGTTCCCCGCTCAACCTCGATTTTCAGTCTCTCGATTTGCGCGCGATAGCGTTCGGCAATTTTTGGCAGTTCACGGTCACTGACCTTGGCAAGTATCACGGCAAATTCTTCACCCCCTACCCTGGCAACGATATCATGCTCACGCGCCTGGGAACGGATGCATTGGGCAATGTCTTTCAGCACCTGGTCACCAGCCTGATGGCCATGGGTATCGTTGACGGCCTTGAAATGATCAACATCTATGATCAGCAAGGCGAAGGGCATCTTCATTTTGCCGAATTCATATAGATATGCTTCCAGAGTGGCATCGAAGTACCGCCGGTTGTGCAGGTTGGTCAGTGCGTCACGATGCGCTTGATCCCTATAATCACTCGCTTCATTCAGCACTCTTTGCTGCTCTTCATGATCGGCGACCAAAGTCGGGTAAAGAATTGTGAATGAATGGAAGACACCGCCAAGCAGGATTGCGACTGTAATCAGTAACAACGGTTGCTGAAAATCAAACATGGCATCCATAACACTGACGTTCGGCGCCTGCTGGTTTATTACATCCCTCCAGGCGAGAGACACGAGACCAGCCCCCGTGCCGAACAGAATTGTGTTCAGCATCAGCATTATGGCTGACTTGTCAGTCCTGCGATTAATTTTGAACATATGTTTCCCGCCGACCAATCCGCCAAAAGGATACAGGCGATACGCAAACTGCTTGTTAACCGGCTTGGTAAACGAACAGTTAATCCAGATAGGATATTTCCTGGCGAAACTTGTCTATTTCATGCCATTTCCAATAAGTTTCTGAGATCAAAGCTGTAACTGGGCCTTGCGAATCATTACCCAGAATGCGCTCATTTATCCGTGTAACCGGAGTCGCGCCGCCTCCCGTTGTGGATACAAAGGCTTCATCAGATGCCAGAAACTCATCAGCTGACAAATCACGGACTTCAACAGGGATACCCGCTTCTTTGCAGATTTCAATAACAGTTCTTCGGGTTATTCCCTCCAGAATACCTGTCCTTGCTGTAACCACCACACCATTGATCACGGCAAACATGTTAAATCCGGGACCTTCTGTAATGTTTCCATCTTCGTCCACAAGAACCACAGTGTCATAACCATCATCCAACGCCTCGAAGAGTGCCTTTGTCATGTCACCCCAGTGGTAATTCTTAACTGTGGGATCGACGGCTTCCGGTGAAATCCGCACCACATTTCCAGCAATCTTGAGATGTGCACCGCGTTTGGCCACTTCAGGTTTTATGACCCACACAAAGGGTACCGCCCAAGCATAAAAGTGATTGGAACACAGTCTGGGATCACGCGTTCCGGGAATCGATGGAACACCCCTGCTTGCCACCATGGAAACATAAGCAGCCCGCAAGCCCGATCTGGCAACTACATCGTGCAGAATCTGTCTAATTTCATCCTGCCCTAGAGGTATATCAAGGCGTAACTTTTCGACTGATCTGAGAAAACGATCAAGGTAATCGTCAAGACGAAAGAACGCTCCCTCCCATACATGCGCCACATCATAGGTGATGTCTGAGCGTGTCAGACCCCAATCAATGACTGATATCTTTGCTTCTGAAATTGGTACAATCTGTCCGTCTATCCACGCTGCACCTTTTTCAAAAGAGCGATCAGCCATTCAAACCCCTCACCTCACCTTCACGAAGCACAGCGGGATCATAAGCTTTGCGGGAAAATACTTCCCTTACCATAGGTTCGAAATGTTCCAGCGGCTTCATCGGGTAATCAGGATCAAAGGAAGATTGGTCCCACCGCTCGCAAAAGTCTGCACATGTCTGG
>JBCCYR010000410.1:0-2930 GCA_039189355.1 Pseudomonadota bacterium | reverse complement strand
TCCGTCATGACCTATTTCCCTTTTCCCGGAATGCAGCGTGGCAACAAGGGCGCAGGCGAAGTGGGTGTAACAGCATTTTCGGTCCCGGAAGGCTCCCTTGGCTTCTGGGAAAACAGATTGTCTGGTCTTCAGATATCCGACGTTTCAAAATCTGAACTTTTTGGAGAGAAGCGTCTATACCTGAGCGGCCCAGATGGAGACGAGTTTGCCCTTGTCGAAACCGCAAACGACGACCGTTCTCCCTGGGTAACAGTAGACGTGCCGGAAGATGTTGCCATACGCGGGTTTCACTCCACCTCCATGCGCCTGAAAGACGGTGCAGGAATGCAGGAACTGCTTTCCTTCATGAACTATGAAGTGCTCGACAAGAGCGGTGATGTAACCCGTCTGTCGGTCAACAAAGGCAACGGGGCCCATGTGCTTGACCTGGAAATTCTGCCATCCGCACAGCAATCAGACCAGGGTGCCGGGTCTGTACACCATATTGCCTTCTCGGTTGAAGATCGCGAAGCGCAACTTCGGGTGCGCGACGGGTTGATCAATACGGGATATGCCGTGACACCTGTAATAGATCGCGACTATTTCTGGGCGATCTATTTCCGCACACCCGGAGGTATTCTGTTTGAGGTAGCAACCAACGAACCGGGTTTTGATCGTGATGAAGAACGTGCAGAACTTGGGTCAGGATTGAAACTTCCTACCCAGCACGAACACTTGCGGGCGGATCTCGAAAAGCATCTTGAACCCATTCAGGACTAAAAGTGATGATGGAACAACTAGAAATACATCTGGAAGAGTCTGACACAAAGGGCCGCTACTATAGCGATACAAAAGACGGTGCTTTTGCCGAAATGACATTCACCAAGGCTGGAGAAGGTCTGATGATCATTGATCACACGGAAGTGCCGAAATCCCTGTCCGGGCTGGGCCTTGGTGTCCGGCTGGTTGAATGTGGCGTTGCTTACGCGCGTGAAACAGGTAGAAAGATCGTGCCGCTTTGCCCCTATGCGGCACACCAGTTTCGCAAGCATTCCGAATGGCATGATGTCCTGAACAAATAAATAGGAGAACCCCATGAGCTGGAACCCTGCAATTGAACCAAGTTGTCCGGAAGCTGGTGATCTGGATTCAATCGAAACTGTAATCATTCCGCGCGCACGGGATCTCGGTGGTTTTGAAGTCCGCCGGGCACTGCCTTCTCCCAAGCGCCAGATGGTCGGACCGTTCATCTTTTTTGACCAGATGGGTCCGGCTGAATTCCTGACCAATCAGGGCATTGATGTACGCCCGCATCCCCATATTGGTCTTTCGACGGTTACCTACCTGTTTCAGGGTGAGTTCCAGCACAGGGATTCATTGGGCACCAATCAGATGATCTATCCCGGCGAGGTAAACTGGATGACAGCTGGCAATGGCGTCACCCACTCCGAACGCACAAGTGAAGAAACCCGCAAAGGTGCAAGCAAGCTTTATGGCATCCAGACATGGGTTGCGCTTCCCGAAGATAAGGAAGAAATGGACGCAGGTTTCGAGCACATTGGCAGCGATCAGCTTCCCCATATCGAGGGCGAGGGGAAGGAAGTAAACCTGATCCTCGGCAATGCTTGGGGTGAGCGTAATCCGATCAACACCCATTCCGAGATGTTTTATGCCGATGCAATCCTGCAGCCGGGTGCGGTTATCCCGATGCCGGATGACCATGAGGATCGCGGCTTTTATGTCGTTGAGGGTTCGGTCGAAATTGCCGGTGAGGTTTTTGAAACCGGAAAAATGGCTGTCTTCCGTCCCGGCGATGCAGTCTCGCTGCATGCAGGCGAACAAGGTGCTAGGCTGATGTTGCTGGGTGGCGAAACCCTGAGCGGTCCACGCTACATCTGGTGGAACTTTGTGGCGTCATCCAAAGACAGGCTTGAAGCGGCAAAGGAAGCCTGGGGCCAGGGTGACTGGGAGCACGGACGGTTCCAACTGCCTCCGGGCGATACCGGGGAGTTTATTCCGCTGCCTGATTGAGTATAAATGTACTCATGAAAGTCTCTGAAGCCCTTGAAGCACGGATGTCCGTTCGTGCTTTTACCGAACAGGAAATCCCCGTTGAAACAGTCAGGCGCGTGTTTGGAGCGGCCTCACGTGCGCCATCCGGCGGTAATCTTCAACCTTGGCGGATTGTGATTTTGTCCGGTGAAAAACTGGATGAATTTAAGTCCCTGATGCGCAAGCGGCTGGACGGTGAGCCACATCCGGAGGGTGATGCCGCCGAATATTCAGTCTATCCGCCCAATCTGAAAGAACCATACCGTACAGTACGGTATGAAGTTGGAGAGGAGATGTATGGCCTGCTCGGAATATCGCGGGAAGAAAAGCCCAAACGGCTTGAGTGGTTTGCCAACAACTACCAGTTTTTTGGCGCACCTGCCGCAGCCTTCTGTTTTGTTGACCGCATCATGGGGCCACCGCAATGGTCAGACCTCGGCATGTATCTTCAGTCAGTAATGCTTCTGTTCCAGGAAGAGGGCATAGATACCTGCGCGCAGGAATGCTGGTCTACTCATCCTCGAACAGTGCGCGATTTCTGCGGGATGCCGGAAGAACTGATGCTTTTCTGTGGCATGGCCATCGGTTATCGCGACAAGAACCACCCGGTAAACCGGTTGCGTACAAAGCGGATGGCAAGTGAGGAATGGCTCAAAGTGCTTTAGCGCGGACATGCCTGCTACCCTAAAGCACATTCTTTTTTGTCAGGAAGCAATCGCTTTCATGAAACGGTCACGGATGATGACCGGGTCCATGGTAATGACCGGCATTTTTGCGTTGCCGCTGTCGCATTTCACAATCATGACAGTCATCTTCTTTGATGCAATTGCAGCTTCCAGGGCAGGACCTGTATCCACGTCCTGAATTTCGACCACGTTTTCACACCCTGCTTCCCGTGC
>JBCCYR010000409.1:0-2932 GCA_039189355.1 Pseudomonadota bacterium | reverse complement strand
CAGTTTCATTAAAGGGTCAGGTCCACACAGGAAGATGTCTCGGTCAAGCAGGTTTTCAACTGCTTCAAAATCAGAAACGTTCAACCGCCTTTGCTCAATCCTCAAGGTGGAATCGGGAAACTCCTCCGTTAATGCATGAAAAGCCGATTGAGCCTGTGACGGGTCATTCTTCACGCTTTGATAGGCAAAAATACTGATGGTCAGATTTTCAGGCAGTAAACTGGTATTTGCCAGAAAGTGCTTTAACAAACTGATATCATCATCGCGTCCGGAAAACAGCAACACGATGTCTGACGATATCTGTTCTGTAGTTTTTGGCGGATCATTTGCTACGTTGAGGATACCATCCCACATGGACATGAAAGGTGTGATGCCGACACCTCCGGCAATCCAAAGCATCTTTGATGGAATGATAAGGGAGCCGCCTTCGGGATTTAGACTAAAACAACTAAACCCAACACCGCTGCCCTTGAATTCCAGTTGCAGCGGCCGCTCAGCTTGTTGAGTGCTCTGGGAGGCATTGTCATGCAGGAAAT
This sequence comes from Pseudomonadota bacterium, assembly GCA_039189355.1. Lineage (GTDB taxonomy): Bacteria > Pseudomonadota > Alphaproteobacteria > Rhizobiales > Rhizobiaceae > JAALLB01. Next base: position 2,396 of record JBCCYR010000409.1, on the reverse strand, counting down.
TGGAAATCAATCCGCCGGTCTTGCGTTTGACCGTCACGCTGACTTGATTTGCGGGGCTGAATTGACTTTTTTTCGCATCATAACCAGGTGCGTTTGAAAGCGTCCAGGTGCGAACATAGTCTTCATTCACCATCTGTGGATTGGCTTCATTCATGTGACTATAGCCGGAATCAAGAATCCGGGAAAAATCAAAAACGCCAAATCCTCCCGGCAGGGGCGCTTCAATCGAATCTGATAGTTCAAACGTAAACGTGGTGATGCTATCAGATAAGCGTTGCGTCGAAACCAAAGTTGCACTTGGAGGATTATTTGAGGCCTCATACGGTTCAGCTGAATGCCCCATTTGCTCCAGCTCACGACGCAAGTACCTGACCGGCGGATTGTATGGAGAATATTGTTCGTCAGACATGAGCCGCAGGTTCAGTCCGTCTTTTACAAACACAGCCCCTGTCACTTGAATACGTGTGAGCAAGCCCACGCGCGGCATGATGGCTTCGGCTTCCTCATCAAACAGGTTGTCTGCACTGCCGGTGACATACAGGACATCACCAGTTGAAAAGTCCGGAAATACCAACCCCACTTGCTTGTTGGTTTCGATATTGCCCAACGATTGGTAAAAGCGGTTTCCGGAATGATCCGGTATAATGAGATACGTGGTGATGGCATCACCTTCGGTTTCCTCATATACCCGAACAAAACCTGGCGCCCCACCGCGATGATTAAGACCCATATCCCTTTGGTCATCGTTCCCACTTTTCCCATCTGGGATATGTTTGGTGGCCAGAAACACCGTGCTCACCCGGTCAATAAGAGACTTGCAGCGGTCTGGAAGGGGGGATGTGGGCGCTTCGTGACTGTTGAGCATAATTTCAGCGTCGCGAGACTGATGCTCCAGCGAACGGACAGTAATATATTTGGGGCAGTTTCCGAGGTGCTGGTCCGTATTCAGGTTCAGGCTCACTCGGCCTGCCGAACCGAGGGAAACTGATTTTATACTCCCGGCCACTTTGTTTCGGCGGCGATTGGTAAAATCGACACCGACGCCGGCAAACAATGATCCATCATCATGAGAAGAACCTTCCTTTTGTTGCAATGCACGAACAAAGGGATCAAAAGCGTTGGTTTCCGCAACAACCTCCATCTGATTGTGTTCAGAGACCTTGATGCCAACGGTTGGATCATCTTGCGAAGTTGTAACCAGTATACTGACCCATGGACGACCGTGATTGTCCAGAGTCGCCAACGGCAAGTAAGATAATCCAGCATAAAACTCCGCATGCTGCTGGGGCATGTCCCTGCTGATGTAGTTCGGCATTGAGACTGAAAGTTCGTTCGGTGTATGTCTGCGTTTTTGAACCAGCAACTCACCTTCATGCAATGTGTGTATCCCGCGAACGGTCATTTTCTTCTTCCCATAAAACGAGCTGATCTCAGGCACTTGCTGGAACATATAGCTGTACTGAGCAGGTTGTGATCCATGTTAGCTTCCATGGTTTGTAACAGCAGATATAGGCTTGCCTTGTATCAATACCATCTTACAAAAACGGGGCCATTTGGTGTTGCTTGCTTTCTGGTTGCCAAAGCAAAGGCAATTCACACGTATTTGGTTATGCAACGCAGGCTGATCTTGAATTAAATGGTCAGCCGCCGTTCAACAATTCTTGCCATGATCGATGCGCCAATCGGCAAAATTTCCGGATCGAGAAAAAACCCGGGATTGTGTAATCCCAGATTGCCTGAATGGCCCAGACGGCAATATGAACCAGATACAACTTTCAGCATATCCGAAAAGTCCTCTGAACCAGTTGCAGGTTGAATTTCATCAGACACATTTTCCTTGCCGACGATGTCAGCAGCAGCGTCAAGATAAGCATCCGACAGTTCTGCATCATTAATCAGAACATCGAAAACGTTTCGTAATTCAAGCCTGATTTCCACTCCATAAGCCAGAGCGATACCATCACATAGTTCTTGCATGCGAGAATGCGCGAGATCACGAACGTCATCAGAGAAATACCGGATTGTTCCTGCCAAACGGGCCGTATCCGGTACAATATTATATGCTGAACCTGCATGAATTTCGGTCACGGAAAGCACACATGATTCCAACGGCGGTACATTGCGTGAAAGAATTGTTTGAAGTTGGCCAACAAGTGATGTCCCAATCATGAGTGAATCTCGTGACTGGTGAGGCATGGCAGCATGGCTTCCTTTGCCTTGGATATGAATATCAAAGAAAGAAGCGCCTGCCATCGCGGTGCCCTTACATATCCCTACTTTGCCGGGCTCGCTGTTTGGGTCGTTATGCATCCCGTAAATCTCATCACAAGGAAAGTTCTCAAAGAGCCCTTCTGACAGCATTCCGCGAGCACCACCAAGTCCTTCCTCGGCAGGTT
>JBCCYR010000408.1:0-2934 GCA_039189355.1 Pseudomonadota bacterium | reverse complement strand
CAGGCTGTCACTGCGGCAGGCATGGGGTGTATGGCCGCATTGGAAGCGGAAAAATTCCTTGCTGAAATGGAATCCATGAGCGAAGCTGCTGAATAATAGACGGTTTCTGGGAGGGGATCATGGATTGGGACAAGCTGCGTATTTTCCATGCAGTCGCTGAGGCTGGCAGCTTTACCCATGCTGCAGACAAGCTGAACTTGAGCCAGTCCGCTATTTCAAGGCAGGTAAGCGGACTTGAGTCAGACCTGAAAGTCCCCCTCTTCCACCGTCATGCACGCGGTCTTGTCATGACGGAGCAAGGTGAAACCCTGTATGCAACTGCCCATGATGTGCTGCTTAAGCTTGATGCTGTTCAGTCAAAACTGGTGGACTCAAAGGAAAAGCCTGAAGGCCGTCTCAAGGTTACCACGACCGTTGGTCTCGGCACCGGTTGGCTTACAACAAGAATTCACGAGTTCCTCGAACTTTACCCTGACGTCCAGCTTGAATTGATCCTCGCAGATACAGAGATTGATCTGATTACCCGCGAGGCAGACTGTGCCATCAGGTTACGCCAACCCAAGAACCCGGACCTTATACAACGTCGTCTATTCACGGTGCATCTGCATGTTTATGCCTCTCCCGGTTACATCAAGAGTTACGGCCAGCCTGAAACACTTGAGGACTTAAAAGAAGGCCACCGGATCATCGCCTATGGTGACAATGTCCCAAATTATCTCGAAGGTGTTAACTGGCTTCTGACTGCGGGCATGGAAGGCGGAAAAAAGCGTCGGGCTTCCTTCCTCGTCAACAACTTGCGTGCGTTGCGCCGGGTCTGTGAGGAAGGCCAGGGCATTGCCGTTTTACCGGACTATATCGTTGAAGACAGACATGCACTGGTGCAGCTCTTCCCACAAATCGAAGTGCCGGAATTTGATACCTATTTCTGTTATCCCGAAGAACTTCGGAATACCGAACGGTTACGGGTGTTCAGGGATTTTCTGATTTCCAAGGCACGGCACTGGAAATACTGATGCGGTACATTTCCTTTGAAGACGCTGACAGCCTCTTGAACTGGAACATGATCGCAGATGCCATTCATGCCGGGCATCAATTGCCGAAGGCGGAGGTTGGCGATCTTCTGTTACAAAACGCACCCAACGCACTGTTGAGCCGTGGCGCATGGATACCGGGACTGGGCATGGCGCTCAAATCCATGAGCGTTTTTCCCGAAAACACCTCTCAAGACCCACCCCTGCCATCGATACACGGCGGGGTATTGCTGTTTGAGGACAAGAACGGAACGCTTGCGAGTGTGATTGACGGAATTCTGGTGACCAAATGGAAAACTGCAGGAGATTCCGTTCTTGGAGCACGTCTGCTGGCAAACCCGGACCCGCAAGCCCATCTGATGGTCGGTGCCGGTACAGTGGCCGCATCCATACTGGAAGCCTATGCAGAGATTTTTCCGTCAATCAAGCGCTTCATGATCTGGAACCGCTCCAGGGAGCGGGCAGAAATACTTGCAGAAAGAATGTCGTCTTCAATCCCCGGCATAGAAGTCGTCGACGATCTTGCAGCCGCCTGCAGCCAGACCGACCTCATCACGACGGCTACAATGTCCATAGACCCTGTACTCAAGGGTGAATGGGTAAGACCCGGAACCCATGTCGACCTTATAGGGGCATTCAAGCCCAACATGCGGGAAGCAGATGACGAATTGCTGCAAAAATCTTCGATTTTTGTGGACTCACGCGAAACAACGATCGGCCATATCGGGGACATAGAAATACCGCTCCAGAATGGAGTGATTTCCCATTCCGATATTCGAGGTGATTTTTATGAATTGTGTAGCGGAAAGGTTGGCAGAACTTCTGCCAGCGACATCACATTCTTCAAAAATGGCGGCGGTGCACATCTGGATTTGATGACGAGTGCAAAGATTTTCGAGGTCAGCAACGTCTAGATGTGTGACAATTCTGCAACAATTTGGAAAGAACAGGCGTTATTTCTCAAGTTTCCTATAAATTATTGACCCAAGGTAATTTGCTACAATTGCCTAATATCAAAACTACTACAAAATGAGAGTAGTCGGATGATTCGTTTTTGTTTTCTTCTCCTCCCGACAAAATCGGAAGTCCGACTGTTACCCTCTTGAAGGTTTAGTTAGACGGGTACCTTCTAGTTACTTGGCCGGGCACGAAGCCCGGCTTTTTTTGTCGGTCCCACAACCGAACACATTACATGAACAGGGATTCGCCCTGCAAATCCTTGTACAAATCAGCTACTTGTTCCTCGTAACCGTTATACAACTGCGTTGGAATTCTTTCCCCGGTCTCGAGGTCACGCTCCCTGGCCTGGCTCCATCTGGGATGATCCACCTCGGGATTAACATTTGCCCAAAAGCCGTATTCATTTGCGGCAAGCTCTTCCCAGAAACTCACCGGGCGCTCCTTGGTAAAACTTATCTTGGTAATGGACTTGATAGACTTGAAGCCGTATTTCCAGGGCAACGCAAGGCGGAGCGGAGCCCCCATTTGTTTCGGAACCGGTTTGCCATAAGCGCCGGTTACCATGAATGTGAGCTCATTCATGGCCTCTTCCATTGAAATCCCTTCAACATAAGGCCACGGATACCAGAACTGCTTTTGTCCCGGTGCTACAGCTTCATCCTTGAACGTTTCAAACCGGACGTATTTTGCATCCGAATTCGGTTTTGCCAATTCCACCAAATGGGACATCTGAAAACCGGACCAGGGTACACGCATCGACCACGCCTCTACACAGCGGAAGCGGTACAAGCGTTCTTCAAGCGGCATTTTTTTCAACAGGTCATCAATGCCGATTGTCATCGGTTTCTCGACTTCCCCATCAACCAAAATTTCCCATGGGCGGATTTTCAAAGCCTGCGCGGCAGCAGAAATCTGCTTGTGTGAGCCAAACTCATAGAAGTTG
>JBCCYR010000407.1:0-2957 GCA_039189355.1 Pseudomonadota bacterium | reverse complement strand
TATGTCTGAAAGGACAACAACCCCCCCTTCATCCATCGAGTTATAATCCGCCTCAATCGTTCTCCCGCCCGGCAATTGAAAGGTGAACTGCTGAGACCGCCTTGAATTCAGATAGGCTTTGATTCTAGCGGAAAAAGCTTCTTCACCATCTGCAATATCACCCGTTGCATTCAGGATTGAAACATCACTTCCAATGATGTCTTCTCCCTCAAGGCCTGCAAGCGTCAGGAAACGTTCATTTGCAACTGTTATTATTCCATCCCTTGAAAACATCGCAATACCATGCATGACGTTTTCCAGTGCAGTATCAAACCGGTTAGCAATGATCCGGTTGGACTGGGCCTTGATCTCGGAATCAAACAATATTCCCCGCAGCCGTGCTGCCATCAACCTGATCGCGATGAAAAACGGAACAAGAAAGACGGCCAATATCATATGATAGCTGTCTTTGAGCAGTACCAAGCCGGATATAAGCGAACAAAGTGCAATCAAAACCTGAATGGATACCAGCTTGTCGCTGCCGAAATTTCTGCCGATTACTCCGATCAGATAGCACAGTGTCAGGCTGAAAGACATCAGATGTACAAATGGGTCATCCGAACGCAAGACACCTGCCAGGAACCAGAGGCCAAGCAAACCGACATACAGAGAACTAACGCTGATGTACCGGTTCTCCCATTTTTCGTAGTCTTTGCGCGTCGTTTCATCATTTGTCTTGAACTGGAACTCCTTGGCCAACAAAAGCCTGAAAATTCCGAAAACAAGGAAGAACGCAGAGAAAACCAGATGAACGTTGTCAGAGGATTTCCAGTACAAAACCAGAGGGGCAATTGCCGTACTGAGCACGCCTACCAACAATGACTGGGCATCTGCATAGAGCGAGCGAACGACCGATGCATAAATATTGTCAGGCAAGTGCCTGCTATCGAGTTCCTCAGTTGCTGAGGTATTGCTGTTCATTCTCAGAGCCCCAGGGCGTCAGGCAAGTCACTTCCCGACAGATTTCTCATTGTCACATCGATATGTGAGTTTTTGGTTAACACGGGCTTACTGAAAAACAGGCTCGAACTTCAAAGTCAGCGTTGCTTCAATAGGTTTAAGATCAATAATATCAGTGAATTAAGAGAAGAACCCAAATCCGCGAACAATCAGCAGAAATGACGCAATACCACTCAGAAGCAGTAAAGCCTTTGACAGCCAGAAAGACGGAATGGATTTGAATGGCTCGGCCACCAGAATTCCTAGAAACATTGCAGGCAGAAACAGCACAGCTGCAATCAGATCATCCAGCGACAGCCAGCCACTCAACAACAGGCTCACAAGGCCAAGAACAGACCCCGCTCCAAAAAAAGCGTTTAGTGTCGGACGAACGATATTGGGCGCCCGGTCATGGTAGATAATTGCCATTGGCGGCGCACCGACTGCAGTTATCGTGCCCATGACGCCAGATACCACTGACAGCCGCAACAAATTCGAATTGTTGAAAGGCAATTGCCACCCTGAAGCCGTTAACAGAACGGCAGCAAGCATGACAATACCGAACATGATGAGAAAAACATTCATGTCCGGAATGAGCAGCAGAATAGCGAAAGCCCCCAAACTGCCGATTACGCGGCCGCCAATTCCCAGTTTGAGTTCCGTCAACGAAATGTTTCTTCTTTCAAGCCAAGCACCGGAAAAAGCAACAACCAGACCCATGGTAAGAATAGAACCTGGAACAATCTCCGGTTTGATAAGTGCAATCATGGGCGCTGCAAGCATTCCAAACCCCATTCCGACAGCAATCTGAAGAACCGAAGCCACGAGCACGACTCCACAACACAACAGAAGTTCCGTTAAGGTCAAAAATTCAAGGAAATGAGGCACTTGAGTTCCAGGCAGGATTGCGCAATCATGACATGACCGCTTTGAGAGGATTGATGCAGTCTGCAGTGATAAAGGATGAGCGGTTTTGATCCAAACAAAATATTTCTGTGAGTGGGCCCATGGAAAATTTGTCCGACATACCGCTGTTCTCTTCGCTTGACAGAGCGGAAGGTGAAAGACTTGGCAAAAGCTGCCTCTGGAAAGACTATGACGCCCATGAGGTCGTGATAGACCTTGATGAAGAGTCCGCTGACGTGCGCTTCATCGTATCCGGGCTGGTACGCGTCATAAACCGTTTCTCGGTCGGCAAGGAAGTTATCCTTGGCGAGATGGAACCGGGACATTTTTTCGGCGAACTGGCAGCGATTGATGGTGAAACAAGAAGTGCAAACATCACGACACTCTACCGCAGCCGGATATGCATTGTTCCCCAAAAACTATTTTTGGAACTTATCCAGAAAACACCGGAGATTAACCTCGCGGTGATGCGGGTTCTGACAAAACGTATCCGGACCTTGAATATGCGTCTTGCCGAACAATCGTTTCTCCAGGCCAAACATCGTCTTTATGCTGAACTGATACGGCTCTCAAAACCGCGCATGGGCCATGAAGGGCAACGCAGCATCAGCCCACCACCGACACAAAAGGAACTGGCCGAACGCATCGGAACACGCAGAGAAGTCGTTTCACGGGAACTGAATGCGCTTCAAAAACAGAGCTGCTTTGATAAAACACGTGGCGCGCTTGTATTGACAGATGTATCCGAGTTGCAGCGCAGAATATCAGAAGCCTGGGACGAGTAGTTTCCGTATTGCCTTTATGGCTATCAATGGAAGCCACCAAAAGGCGAGTAAATTTTGCAACCAGGAAAATGGCAAGCTTATCCAAAAGAAAACCGTACTGAATAATACGGCAAAAACCAGTGCTGCAATGGTAAACCTTCCTTCAGCCACCATTTGGTCATGTGTAATTTTAATTCTGTCAGACATGCATTTCTCCTGTCGCAAAACACGCAGACAAAATATCTCCGGCATCAGCAGTTGTTGTTTGGATAGGCTGCAAGATTTCCTTAGATCGACAGGAAAACCATG
>JBCCYR010000406.1:0-2978 GCA_039189355.1 Pseudomonadota bacterium | reverse complement strand
GGCGTGTATGCCTCGCTGTCTGGCCTTGCCGAAATTGATGTCGATGGTGGCACCATCAATGCTACGGGAACGAATGCGGCGGGTATTCAGGCAAATTCAGCCAATTCGAATATCACCGTTCGCAATGGGGGTTCGGTTACGGGGACAGGCACCAATACCGCTGGAATAAGCCTTGGCAGCTTTCTCGATTTTTTTGATACCGTTGGTCCGGCTGGTGAAATCTTCGACCCGTCCACGAACACAATCACCATTGGCCCAAACGGTAGCGTCGTCAGTACAGATTTTATCGGAATTCAAGACCGGTCCGATCGCGCATTACGGCGCCTCTCTTTTCCCGAACGCGTCTCAAGTCGCACCTTCGAAGGCCCCAGTAACAATGCGACAACGGTTGATATTGCTGGCACGGTAACAGGCGGGAACGGAACAGCGATTGACCTTGGCAGTGGAGAAGATCGGTTGATGCTGCGTTCTACTGGCACGCTCAATGGCATGACAACGCTTGGAGATGGCGAGGACCGGTTTGCCTTTGAAGACGGTTTTACAAGCTCCGGAGTGATCTCGGGCGGGGATGGCATGGACATCATTGAAGCAGACGTTGCCATGATGACGACCCGCAATCTCAATCTGGCACCTCTACCGCTTGAGAGTTTCGAAATTATTGAAAAAGAAGGCACCGGTACGCTTAACATTGTTGGAGCCGCAATTCCCGATCCTGTCCTGTTGCAGGCGAATGCGGGTCTTTCGCAAATCCTAGCCGATCAAATGAACCTGAGTGCAGATATTGCCCCTGGCGCAAACCTGATCACACAGGCGACAATGGCACATGTCACCAATGGGGGTTCGTTTTCCATTGGCATGAACCCGCTTGGTGATATTGCGACGGTCCAATTGACCGGTGACCTTGTTCAGGAGGCAACGGGTGTTTTGCATGTGGACATTGAGCGCCCAAACATGGCGGATCTGATCGAGGTTGATGGTTTTACCACGCTGGCTGGCACCCTGAACGTGAATGCGCTTGGCATGTTAGAGGATTATGTAGTCGGCGATGAATTTACTATCATTGAAAGTGCTGGAGGGGTGACAGGAGAATTTGCAACAATCACGGATAATCTTCCTGATCTGGATGTTACGGCAAATATCATACCAGATGGCATGACCGCGCAGAACGTGGTCTTGGGGTTAAGCGCGGGTGACCCGTCGGACAAATCTGTTCACCCCAATACCCTTCAAGCTGGTGCAAGAGCAGGCGGAGAGTTTACCGATATCGTGCAGACACGTGCACGTACAACAGGTTCCGGAGGAAACGCCCCTTCTTCCGGTACATTCGCCCTTGCTTTGTTGACGGACCTGTCAACAGCAAGTGGCGAGCCTGATGCTGTAACGCAGTCTTTCGGTGCAGATGGTTCTCTGCCTGAAGGCACGTATGCCTGGATTACGGGTTACGGTGCTGAGCGTGATGTTGATGGTTCTGCAGCTATCACCGGATATGATGCAAGTCTCGGCGGATTGGCTTTCGGCCTCGACAGTGTCTTTACGCACGATAATGCATTGGTCACGCTGGGCCTTACCGGAGGTTACAGCAATACAGATGTGGATAGCGGACCGTCTTCTTCTGACATAGAGACCTGGCATGTTGGTGCGTACGGCAGTCTTGAACAAGATGGGTGGCTCTTCTCCGGCGCCATTGCCTACGGGTTCCAGGACTATGATTTTTCCCGGTCAATCCCGGTCGGCATGGCATTAGTTACCGCAAATGGTGACGCAGATGGCAGTGCTTTCTCCGCTTCCCTTGCTGCCTCCCATGACATCGCTCCTATGCTGGGGCTTGGTGACCAAACAACGTTCTCACCGCTTGTTAGGTTTGATCATGTGAGTGCTGATCGTGACGGGTTTACAGAGACCGGCGCAGGCATTCTGAACTTGACTGTAGCGGATGATGATTTCACACAAAGCTTTATAGGTCTGGGCTTTGAGACATCCACTCAAATCGAATTCGGCAACGGCAGTCTCGCCAGACCAAACCTAGAAGTACGGTGGGAACATGCATTTGGTGATGACAATGCAGTGGGGAATTCGGCGATTGCGGGTGTCGCGGGCGCTACCTTTAGTTCCGCCGGAGCCATTGAGGACAACAACCGTGCGGTGGTGGGAGCAGGTATCGAGATCGATATGTCTGAAACTCTCACCGCAAACATCAACTATAACGGCACGTTCTCGTCAGGCTTCTCAGATCACCGCGCAAGCGCTGGCATCAGGATGAAATTTTAAGATACTTGGCTCAAAATCTACCCATAGCCGATGTCGCTTTGGTAACACAAAGGCCAGATGATCTTGGACGCTAAGTCCGCCAAGCAGACATTCACATCAATCCACTACCCTCCCAATCCCTGTCCCAACACCTTCCGCATGACCGTTGGCAAGGCCTCTTCGACGAGCTTTTTCTGATCACACCACCAGCCTTCAGACGGAACAGTGTCAACCTTTCCGGCAACCCACACTTCAAGTTGCAGATGGAAATGCGTGAATGTATGCTGGATGGTGCCGCTGTTCTTCCAGTCAGCTTCAAGCGGCGCGGCATCTTTCCCGGTTGCGCCGCTTTTGCGTGAGTTCCAGTCCGTCGTCGGCACCTGCGTCATCCCGGCCAGCAAGCCTGTATTTTCCCGTTTGCACAGGAAAACCTGTTCTTTTGAATTGAGTATGACAAAGGCTGCTCCCTTCCGTCTTGGCTTTTCTGCTTTCGGTTGCTTGAAGGGATAGAGTTCTGGATTGCCATTCTCAAAGCCGATACAGTCTTCGTTGACGGGGCAAAGGGCACAGGCAGGCCGTTTCGGCGAGCAGATGGTTGCCCCCAGATCCATCATGGCCTGTGCAAATTCACCTGGTTTCTCCTGATCCAGCATGACTTCCAGCATTTCGCGGATTTCAGGCTTTGCTGTGGGTAGCGGCGTTTCGATTTTCCGGTGCCGGGCCATTACCCG
>JBCCYR010000405.1:0-2994 GCA_039189355.1 Pseudomonadota bacterium | reverse complement strand
TGGCATCATCGCCGGAGCCGTGGTTATGATCTGAATGCGGCATGTCACCGTGTGCTGGCATGTCCGGATCATCGTCTTCCATAACGAGATCCATATCGATGTCGTCGTCTTCCTCAGCAGGGCTGGCTGCTGGCGGCGTGGGGTGAGAATGCCCACCCGTTGGCGCATCGTCTGCGCTATCTTCCGCATCGTCGGTCGCATCATCCGTGGCATCATCTGTGTGGTCGTGATGCATAGGGGGTTCGGGGTCATCCTCAACCGGGGCTGGTGTGACAGGCGCTGGAGGCGGCGTATGATCCATTTCCGGTTCTGCATCGCCGGTCAGGGTGCTGATGTCGGGTAAAATGACAATTGGATCGGAGTCTGGAGACGTTTCCTCCCGCGCGCCTGAGCGTGACCCGCCTGCGGCGCCTGCAACGCCCGCAGCCCCTAAAGCCATCAGGAGGGAAATTAGTCCTGCAATCATTTTTATACCTTTGTGAGCGGTTTAGGGCAGCCGAGAAACACAACAGGGGCCCGTATTTGGCAGCAACATTTGGTACTGGTAAAAAATGACTCGAAATTCGTTAACCAATGAGAAGATGCTGCCTTAATGTGGCTAAAATAGACCTGAATTATGGAAAACGAGGCCCTGATATTCAGCGGCTGACAGCCTTCTCGGAACGCAAAAAAACACGGATAAGCTGCACTCTCGACTGTACTGTCAGCCCTCCTGGTGCAACTTTTGCGTGCGCGTAATTTCGCGGATTACCCAGGTTTTGAGCAAGAACTTGCCAAGCAAACCATGGCTTTGGCGGATTTGGGGAGAATTGGCACAATTGGATGGCCATTTTCCGCCAAAGGTGTGGTTTGGCCCTTCTGGGCAGTGCGCAGTCTTGTCCCAGAGCCGGGGGATATCGCCGTTAAGAAATTAGCTTAAATTGTGGCAATTTTTTATAGGTGGTTACAATTCAGGAGTGATCTTGGTGCCGGGTGCGATATACAGATTCGAATCTTAGGGATGTGTAGAACCACCACCTGTCCACAGCGTTGGTGGCAGGGGATGTTGATGAAAAAAGTAATCGTCACAGGGGGCGCGGGATATATCGGTTCCCATGCTTGTAAGGCGCTCAGCAAGGCAGGATATATCCCTGTCACGTTTGACAATCTTGCGACGGGCTGGCGTGAGGCCGTCAAATTTGGCCCCTTCGAGCAGGGCGACCTGTTGGACCGGGCGCGTCTGGATCAGCTTTTTGCGCAACACAGCCCCGTTGCAGTCATGCACTTTGCCGCTCTTAGTCAGGTTGGGGAAAGTATGTCGGATCCGGGACGGTATTGGGAAAACAATGTCATGGGGTCCCTTAACTTGCTTAATGCAGCGGTGGCAGCAGGCTGCCTGGACGTTGTGTTTTCTTCCACCTGTGCCACCTATGGTGAGCAGGACGGGGTGGTGCTGGACGAACAGAGTGCGCAGCAACCGATCAATGCTTATGGCGCTTCTAAACTGGCAATTGAACAGATGCTGGAACACTTCGAAGCTGCGCATGGGCTGCGTTCGGTGATCTTTCGCTATTTCAATGTGGCCGGTGCAGACCCCGATACCGAAATCGGGGAGTATCATTTGCCGGAGACACATCTGGTCCCATTGATGTTGCAGGCGATTGCTGGGGATCGTGGTGAGCTGACCGTCTTTGGTACAGATTATGCCACGCAGGATGGGACCTGTATTCGTGATTATGTGCATGTTTGCGACTTGGTGGATGCGCATATCCTGGGTCTTGGTTGGCTGCGTGAGGGAAAGCCCAGCCGCGTCTTCAATCTTGGAACTGGAAGCGGGTTTTCCGTGCGTGAGGTGATTGAACAGGGTCAGCGCATTACCAACAAGCCTGTTCCATTCACCGAAGGCCCCAGACGCGCAGGAGATTGTACAAAGCTTGTCTCTGGCTCTGTGCGGGCGGAGCAAGAGCTGGGTTGGCGGCCGGAGAGATCAACGCTGAGCCAAATGATCCAGGATGCATGGCGCTGGCATCAATCCGGGGGGTATGAGGAAACGACATCAGGATCGTCCAGGTCATGACTGTTCATAACAGATGCCTTGGCTGCAGAGCATCTCAAGATATAACATAACACTGATTACAAGCGTCATGCCTGCCGCCGTGGGTGGATTCACAAATGAAGTGCAAATTCTGTACGAATACAGAGAGTTGCATCAGGTATTCGGCATGATGCCCTAGTTGCTGTGAGCGCCCTTTTTGGCGGCATTCAGGACAACACCCAGGACATTTGTCTGCTCGGCGACTTCCCGTTCGCAGATATCAAACTGATGGTACTTGGTCTGTTCCGCGCGCACGATGATCAAGGCGCAATCTACATTGCGCAGGAAAGCCCGGGTTTCATCATTAACGAGCACTGAAGGCAGATCAAAGATCATAAGGTCCGGTTGATAATCGGCTTCAATCTGATTGATGACCTCTGCGGTCTTGTCGCTCAGCAGCAGTCGGGTTGGATCAGGTTCTGCGTCTTGTGCCATCGAACACGCCAGATTGTCGCCAATACGCAGGGCTTGTTGTGCAAAATCAACCTCACCCATGAGCATTTTGCCAATGCTGTGTGGTGGTGTTGCATTGAAGAACTCAAAAATGGAGGGGCCACCGAGATCCAGGTCGAGCAAAATAGAGCGTAAGTTGGGCTGGCGTGCCAGACTGAGCGCCAGATTACAGGCGGTCGTGGATTTCCCGGTATTTGGCAGTGGCGATGTAATGGCCAGTCGTTTCCAGCCATTTTGGCTCATTTGCAACAGCACTTTTGTGCGCAAAATATCAAATGGGGTTGCCTCTGTTCCAGCCCGGTTGGTGAAAACGCGCTGTTTTATCAGGTCATTGGCGTCAACTTGAAAGGGTTGCAAATCTGCCCATCGCTTATCGGTGGGGGTGTATCGTGTACTTGGTGCAGGGCGGGTTCTGTTGTCCGCAATCGGACCGCCAACCTCGGCTCCGGGTTGCGGTAGGTATGGTG